>CAYPBX010000030.1:3013-11312 GCA_964409075.1 uncultured Candidatus Obscuribacterales bacterium | reverse complement strand
TCTCAGCATTCATACGCGCTACTCACGAGGCAGTCTGTCAGCTCCAATATTCTTGCATGCCTGGCTGCCGGTCGGAAGGGCTGACCTCGCCGGCAGTTGATAGACTGGATAAGCATGGGGGTTGTGTAGATCTATGTGGTTATCTAAGCTTGCCGTCGGCTTGGCAATACAGGCGCTCCTGATGGCACCGGCTACCATACAACAGGCTGCGCTGGCAGGAGATGAGGCAGCCAGCGCCGGATGGCAGCACCACAGAGGCGACTTTCACTTCCGGTCGACACCGGGAAGCCAGTACTCTCTTAGCGGCAAAGATGCCATAAGGCTTGCCGCTGGCAGCCTGCTCATAGATTCCCACCGCCCAATCACGGTGTCGACACCGATGGCGACAACCATCGTGCGCTCTGGGACCCTTCTTCTGGTCCGGGTTCAAGCAGGCAACGACAGGATTCTGATCGTGCATGACAACAACCATGGCAAGGCAAAGCTTGTCTGCGAGAAGTTTTTCATCAGGCTGGCACCAGGTGAGGACGCACTGGTTACCGATCATGAGCCGGCTTACCGGGAGATTGTTGGCCACGACGAGATAGGCCGAAGGAGAGTAAAGGTACACAACATACATGGCGACAGCCATGTCACCACGTCGGAATACTCGATTTTGCAGGCTCTTGAGCGGGATCCGCTCCTCTATGAACTCTGCCGATCCCGGCACCGTCGAGACAGGACCTTGAAAGGCAAAATTATCAAGACAGCTGCGATTCTGAGCCAGGTAACATCTGATCACGGCTTCTTCCACAGCAGCACCAGCTTTTGATCCGGTGAAGCAACTTCACCCTGGCTGCTCTCGGGCGCGTCGGATAAGAAAACCCCCGAACACTGTCAGTACCCGGTGTAATGCGTGCGCCTGGTTGACCCTCCGCTGAGCCCGGGCCGACCCAGCCCTTCTACAAAAACACCATGCCAATGGAGCGAGGTGGAGGGTTCCGGCCCAGGAACCTGCAGCCGAGCGTGAAAAGAGCGGAGGGGGCGACGCAGAAGCCGAGGGAGCGATTACAAGGCAGGCAGCACAGCGTGTTGGCGGATCATGGCGTCACCGCGCCGGCGATGACGCGGAGCCTTCTTGAAAGGAAACTATCTTCCGGCCGGCGCATGCTGTGCGCCCCGCCTGGCGATGGCGCCTTTTCGGGGGCATTGGCATCGTAGGTGAAAATGGCAAAGGCACCAATTGCCATCACCGCCACAAAGCAGACGAAAAAGAGGATCAGCCAGTAAAGGCTGGCATTAGAGTGCGTCGTCTCGGCCATCCATCCACCTCATTTCTTATGGTTCGGCTCCCGACTTGCCAACATGGGACGGTTGCCAGTCGAGGATAATGATAAGTCGATTCTGTTGTCAGTTTCCAGAGGCAAGATATAAATGCCGCCAAGATCAAATACTTTCTGTTTCCAGCTCCTCTCTACCCTTCTGGTCATTGCGCTGTCCTGCCCGACCGGCAGGGCAGCACCTGACAGCCGGCTCAGCTCAATCAAGCTGCCGCCTGGTTTCAAGATCACCTACTATGCCAGAAACCTTCCCGGCGCCAGATCCATGGCTGCCGGCGATAACGGCACCATCTTTGTAGGCACCATCCGCGAAGGTAGAGTATATGCTGTATCAGATGCAGACGGCAGCGGCACAGCAGATACCGTCGCCACGCTATTACAGGGTCTGAACGCACCAAACGGCGTTGCCTTTCGCGACGGTTCTCTATATGTCGCCGAGACAAATCGCGTGCTCAGGTACGACAACATCGAGTCAAGGCTGAAGAACCCTCCGCAGCCCACAGTAGTCAACGACAGCCTGCCCCGCGATCAGCACCACGGCTGGAAGTACATCCGCTTCGGTCCAGACGGTTTGCTTTACATACCTGTAGGGGCGCCGTGCAACGTCTGTTTGCGTGCCGACAAGCGCTATGCATCGATCCTGAGGATGAGGCCAGATGGGTCATCTCTGGAGGTTTTTGCCAAAGGCATACGCAACACGGTCGGCTTCGACTGGCATCCACAAAAAAAAGAGCTCTGGTTCACCGACAACGGCCGCGACTGGCTGGGCGAGAACTTGCCCCCTGATGAACTAAATTGTGCACCGGCAAGAGGGCTGCACTTCGGCTTTCCTTTCTTCTACGGAAACAACTCCCCAGATCCTGAGTTCGGCAGCAGAGCCAACCCAAAAAAACGATACATCCCTCCTTTTCAGCTGCTCGGGCCCCATGTAGCAGCGCTGGGTATGACGTTTTATTCCGGAGCGATGTTTCCGCCAGCTTACCGCCAGGTGATATTCATCGCCGAGCACGGCTCCTGGAACCGCACAACTCCAATTGGATACCGCCTGACTACAGTCAATGTCGACGGCAACCGGGCACCACGTTATCAAGTTTTCGCCGAGGGCTGGTTGGAGAAGCAGCTTGATTTTGGGCCGGTTCAAAGCTACAACGCCTGGGGACGCCCGGTTGATCTTCTCATCCTGCCCGACGGCTCTCTTCTGGTCTCCGACGACAAGGCTGGCTGCATCTACCGCATTGTCTGGTCAGGAGATCTCAAAAGCTCCTGATACTGCCGATAAGCTTCTCTGTGGTCTCAAGATCGTAAGAGTCGCCCTGCACCTGCATCCCGTAGACCAGCACACACCTTTGCCCTTTGTTGAGAATCAGGCAGCCGAGAAATCCCGGATAGCTGTTTCCTTCATGGTCTGTCATCCTGGCGATAATATACGGCATCTTCTGCCCGGCAACCTGCCACTCCGCTGCCTCATCGCGAGCAACAAAACGGGCCCGCGTGCCCGGAGTATTCAGTCCGGTCTTGTACATGCGCTCGATAAGCTCCTCCGGCTTTAGGTCCTCATTTATCGGATAGCTCATAAAGATAAAGAGCTGGTGCCGGGCAGGCTGCTCTACTGTCACCAGGTTATAGCCGAGAAGACCGAATGCCGAAGTGAATCTGAAGCCCGGCGGCAGCGGTTCGGCAAAGCGGGCGATCCTGTTTGCGGTCTGCTGCATATATTGAGGATCTTTGGCCTTGGAAGCAATGTCCTTGAGAAACCAGATTCCGCCCGCAATCGAGACAGCAATCGCCACCATCCCTGCCAGAGTAAGCCCGATGAGCATCCGCGCCCAAGCAGGTAGTGGTTTTCTCGCTTCACCGCCTCTCATACCGATCCCTATGGTTTGCCTCTCACATGATATGAGCTTGATAAGCCTCTATGGTATTGGCTAAAAGCATCGCCACCGTCATAGGTCCTACTCCTCCCGGAACCGGAGTAATTAACGAGGCCCTGGCTACCGCCTCCTGGAAATCAACATCACCTGAAAGTCTAAAGCTCCCGTCGGGCAATGCGCTCCGGTGAATGCCCACATCGACAACCACAGCCCCCTCCTTTATCCAGCTACCGCGGATCATCTCCTGCCGTCCTGCAGCTGCAACCAGTATGTCTGCCGTAAGGCAGAGGTCAGCGAGATTCTTGCTGCGACTGTGACAGATAGTGACCGTCGCGTTTCTCTCCATTAGCATAAGCGCCACCGGTTTACCGACAAGGTTCGACCTGCCGACCACAACTGCCTGCTTGCCAGCAATCTCGACCCCGTAGCGCTCCAGAAGGGCAATTACACCGGAGGGAGTGCAGGGGCGCAGTCCAGGTATGCCGGCCAAAAGCCTGCCTAGATTCACCGGAGTCAGACCATCCACATCCTTATCGGCAGCCACACAACCGACAATCGCCTGTGCAGAGATATGTCCTGGAAGCGGCAGCTGAACAAGTATCCCGTCGATGTCGGCAGCCTGATTCAGGCTCTCGATCTCACTGACAACCTCGTCTGCCGAAGCGCTCTCGCCAAAGCGCCGGACCAGGCTTTTGATCCCTACCTTCTCTGAGGCCAGGACTTTGTTCTTTACATAAACCTCACTGCCCTGATTGTTGCCAACTAAGATAACAGCCAGCCCTGGCGGCCTCTGACCGCTATTAACCCGGGCCTTTACGCTGTCGGAAAGCGCGGACCTGATCTGCCCGGCTACCTTCTTGCCGTCCAGAATCATGGCCCTACCGGTAACCTTTCTCACCATCTCCTGCTCAGTCATGCTCATCTGACTTCCAGCGTGCACCGGTCCTGGGGGTAAAACCCAGCTGTTACATGGCAATGGTATCCGTTGCCGCTTATCCAATGTACAAACTCCCGTTAAGATAGTGCCCACTGGGCGGGTTGGGGTACTTAGCCAAAGCTCAAGTGATATCACTTGAGCTAAATCAAGACGTATGTCAAGAGACAAATGGTGAATTTCTTATCAAACTGTTAGATTGACGGGCTCCGGATCTTTTATAGGCGCTCCTTCGGCTGCCCGTCGCCTCATGGCTCCTTTTACGCTCCGCTTGCCTGCATCAGTCATTCCGCCTGTCCAGTCCAGTGCTGAAACGCCTTTTTCAGATCCACTTGAGAGAATCTCCCCGCCTGGCTTACCCTCACACCCCGGGTCCGATCAGCGGTTACGCGACCGATGATAGAGAAAGAAGCCAGGCCAGCTGCCTTGCCTTCACCAACCAGCTCCTTCCCGGACTCTTCACTGAGGCAGGCCACCAGCTCATAATCCTCTCCGCCATATAGCAACCAGTCAGCAAGCGACACTCCAGATATCTTAGCTACTGCCGCGGTCTGATCATGGAATGGGATACGCTCAATCTCCACCTCCATACCCACGTCGCTTGCCCGGGCAATTTGCACGAGCGCATCGGCAAGACCGTCGCTAGCATCCATGAGCGTTGCCCGGCCTGCCGATATGTGCGCAAGAAGCCAGCCTTCCTGCAGGCGCGGCTGCGGACGCAAGTGCCTCTGCCGGCAGTAAGAGTAGCCTTCCTGCCTTTCCTCCACAAGGAACAGCCCGGCCCGGCTGGCACCAAGGTCACCGCTCACAGCAACAAGATCGCCGGGTTGCGCAGCCGATCTTCTCAAGGCACCACACTCATGTGTCTGCCCGATGATGCAGACGGTTATCGTAAGCGCGCTGCCTGCCGTCAAGTCACCGCCGACGATGGCCGTACGGTACATCTGAGCACAATCCTGAAGTCCCTGGTACAGGCTGAGAAAAGAAGCCCTGCCAAATCCAGCCGGCATTGATATTGCAACCAGCATATAGAGCGGACGGCCGCCCATGGCTGCGATGTCGCTCAATCCGGCAGCTGCGCTCTTCCAGCCCAAACTGGGCAAGTCACGGGGTGCACGAGGAAAATGTACGCCCTCAACCAGAGTATCGACGCTGGCGAGATAACCGTAAGGCAGAATCGCCGCGTCATCGCCGATGAAGCGGTCGCCGATCAAGCGCTTAATATCGGCAATGCGTTCCTGCTCCAGGGAGTTGTGTGCTTGCGGAGCAATCATCTGCTTGAGCCAAAGATGCTCTTTAGAGCTCGCTGAACCGCTAAATGTTACAATCTGGAAGCAAGCAAATCCATATCCTGAAGACAGGGTACGCCGTGATCTTTATCGCACAAATTATCGCCGGGCTGGTCAACCTGATGACAATGCTGGTTGTCATCTGGTGTTTGCTCTCCTGGTTTCCCAACATACGCTGGTATGACCAGCCGTTCCGCACCCTCGACCAGCTGGTACAACCGATAGTTATGCCCTTCCGCCGCTTCATCCCCCCGATATCGGGCATTGATCTGTCACCTATGGTGGCAATCATCGTGCTGCAGGCTGTAAGCTCGCTCGTCATTCACCTTCTTTAGGAGCATGATGCTATCGCGCCGGCGTTTCATGCTGGGCTCGCTCGCCGTGACAGCAGCTCTGCCCTCAAATACTCCAGCTCTCGCCAGGCAGGTAATCAGGCTGCGCTCAGCCGGATTGAAGACAGCCTACCGTCAGGATTGGCCGGTTGCGACTACTGGAGAGCACATAATTTGCGCCTCCGGCAGCCGTGGTGTTTTGGCTGACAGAAACGGTCATGTTGCTGTACTCACGCCAGCAGGCAAGCGAGAATCCAGGGTGGCCGCTCTTACTCACCTGCGCGACCAGGCTATCATTGACCTTGCTGTACAGGGCAAGGAGGGATTTGCCCTCACGAGCAGGCAGGAGAAAGACGGAAAGTCGCTTTTCTATCTGGTCGGACTCAGGCTCCAGCCAGTCTCCAAATTGGAGGCATCGCAACCCAGACCTCTTCAGCAGTTTTCTGACGCCTCCGCACTGGCAGTCGGCGCCAGGCTTGTATGTGTAGGAGGGGCAGACGGGAGCACAGGCTTAATCTTGGTGTATGGCAGGCAAGGCATCGACCTTCAGCCCGAACCTCTCGGGCAGGTTAACCTGCATGAGCCGCTCAGGGCTCTGGCATTGCACCACGACCGCCTGCTGGCGCTCAGTCAGCCTGGCGGGAAACCCAGCCAGGGGCAGCTGGTGTATATCGACCTGTCCTGCCCCCACCACCCAGAGATCCGTAAAGAGCTGTCGCTGGATGGCGAGTTCAGGATCCTGGACATGGGAGATGGCTGTGCCTTTATCCTCGGGCACGCCTCCAATCCAGAAGAGATCGAGCTGCGTTCGGTTATGCTGGCCCAACACCCGCACCTGGTTGACCATCTCAAGCTGCCTCAACTAACATCCACCTCTGACATTAAAGTTCAGGGCAAGGAGATTCACCTGCTGGGAGCCGGGAGAGACGGCAGGCTCCTGGTTGACATCCGTTACGACAAGGCTCTCTCCCTGACTGAGATCAGCTGCCAACCAATCCCGGCAGCGGGAGATTTCAGCCGCACCCCTGGAAAGCTGGCAGTCGCTGGGCGACTGGCATTTGTCGCCTCCGGTCAGGGAGGACTTGAGATCCTCAAACGGAGCGGCGCTGGCTGGCAACCGTTGGCTACCTTCAATCTCCCACCTCTCACTACATCCGGACTGGCAGTCCGGGATAGATGGCTGGTGTTAGCCAGCATGGGCCTGGAGCTCTACGATATCTCGCGACCGAGCCGCCCGCAAAAGGTGGCGGCAGCGCAGGAAGGCAGCGCAATTCGTTCCGTGGCGCTTGCCGGAAGAAATTTAATATGCCTGACACGCCAGGGATTGACATTAAGCGATATCGGCAATCCTGCTACCGTCTTCGCCCGCACAGATTGTCAGCAGCAAAATTTGCTCGTCGCCGCCAGCGACGAGCGTGTCTACCTCCTCAGGAGGGACACCACAGCTACAGTAGTAATTCCGGTTGCAGTCACTGGCGGGAAGCTCTCCGTGCTGGAACCTGTAGGGCTCAAGGCGAGCTTCACCGCAGCAGCAGCTGCCGGAGACTATCTTCTCCTGGGTGATACCGGCAGGCTCTCGTTATGGCATCTTCCTGGACCATCAAAACCGCTTGCAGTACATCGCCTGGATAACTTTGCCGTCCGCCAGATACAGGCGGAAGCCGGACGTCTGGCCGTAACAGCCGTTGACCAGAGCGCCAACGGTTACCTCTTTCTCTTTGCCTGGCAAGATGAATATCTTGAGCAGATGTCCGCCCTGCCGCTACCAAATACCGGTGCGGCGATCGCTGTCGCCAATGAGAAAGCGCTGGTCGTCGGGCAGGCGAAGACAGGTGCCGCAAGCGTAGCGCTCATCAGCCTGACCGACCTATCAAGACCTGCTCTCGTCTCCACGCTGCCCACAGTAGATGAGGCCGCCTGTGTAACAATTCATCAAGAGCTGGGCATCGTGGGCGGACGAGGCCTGCAGATTCTTAAGCTGTTGTGATGTGCGGCCTTGTTTTTCGCAAAGGCATTGACTTGAGAAGCTGTCATGCCTCTGGCTTTTTAAACTTTATAGTCATACAGGAACTGGGTAAAAATGAGTTAGGCCAGGATTAGATCTGCCGGAGGTGGTATGAGCACAGTCAAAGAAGAAACCAGAAAGCGCTTTCCGCGTATATCTTCATCTGCATTCGAGCACCCTGCCGACACGGCAGCTCTCGAGGCGGTTAAAAGAATCCCGATCCTGGACAAGGTCTTCCGCAAGTTCCTCGAGCTGGGTCTGGAGCGGATTTTTCGTATCCAGCTCATGGGTCAGGCAATTCATGTGACCCCCAAGCAATGCCACAAAATTTACAAGCTCTTCAAAGAAGCCGCCGACATCCTGGATATGCAGGAACCGGATCTATTCCTGACTACCAACCCTTATGTAAATGCATTCACATTTGGTGTCGAGCGCCCCTTTATCGTTCTGCAATCGGCTCTCGTTGACCTGCTCAACGAGGAGGAGCTTATGGCCGTGATGGGACACGAGCTCGGACACGTCAAGGCCGGCCACGTGCTTTATCGCAGC
>CAYPBX010000030.1:0-3003 GCA_964409075.1 uncultured Candidatus Obscuribacterales bacterium | reverse complement strand
CCTGCGCGTCCACATGAAGCTAACGGCAGGCTCAAAAACAGTCTTCGAGCAGATCGACGAGAAAGAGTTCCTCAAGCAGTCTGAGACTTACGAAGACCTTGATTACGATACCCTCAACAAAATCTATAAGTTTCTTCAGGAGCTCTGGCTCGACCATCCCATCCCGGTCTACCGCGCCAGGGAGATCAAACAGTGGGCGGAGAGCCGGCAGTTCAAGGAGATCATGGCTGGCCGCTATCCGACAGGCAAGCAAGACACTCAGCTTCGCGCCTGCCCTCATTGCGGATCGAAGCTGAGCCCGTCTTTCTTCTTCTGCCCGGACTGCGGCAAGAATGCTCGCGTCTAGAAATCACTCCCTGGCCTCGTTAAACGGGAGTGGCATTAAGATCTGCCATCACCATCCCTTGAAGCAGGCTCCTCTACCTTAACCTCCACCTCCTGTCCCTCCTGACCAAGCACACCACCACAGGCAGGACAGAAGGACTTTTCAGAATTGGCAGGCGCCTGACAGTGAGGGCAGGTGAAGCCTGGCGTATGAGAGTAGCCGGCTCGGGCCTCTGTCTTCTCCGCAGCAGATGCGTCGGGATCGTACTGGGCCTTCAGCTTCTCCATCTCCGCTTTCAAAACTGTAATCTCATGCTCGTAGCCGACAATCTCATCGGTTTGGCTTTTCAGGGTATCTTCCGAGATCTCCTTGCTTAACTGATACTTCTCGTAGACCAGCCTGCCAATCTCCAGGAGCGCTGCTGTCTTCCTGCCCTCAAGAGTCCTGATCTGGCCTTTCAGGCTGTAGCTTTGCATCATCTCCTGGGACCTCTCCTGCACCCGGGAGAACTCGCGGCTTATGCCATGCACGATATCGTCGAATATGCCCATCTTGACCTCTCAAATTTACCCGCCAACTGTCCTTCTCTACCTGCTCACAACCAGACTCTTCCTCCAGATACTGGACATTCCCAGAAAGATAAACTCTTAACGGATCCGGCTCTTTCCATAGCTAAAATCTTAACAGATCGGGCAACCGCTTGGTCCAGGGGAAAATCCCTGCTGCTCACCATTTGCGGTATCAAGCTTCGATGCTGCTACCGCCAGCAACACAGACACGATTCCGGCCTTCTTGCTTGGCCTGATAAAGAGCCTCGTCAGCTCTGTGGAAAAGAGTGTCTGAGTCCTCTCCATGTGACGGGTAGCTGGCCACACCGATACTTGCCGAAAGTGCTCCACAACCTTCAATGACGCACTGGTTGATGAGCTTCCTCAATCGCTCGGCGGTCTGGACTGCCATGTCCACATCCGTGTTTGGCAGGAGGAGACAAAACTCCTCCCCGCCATACCGAGCCGGCAGATCAACGGAGCGTGAAGATGCCTGCATGATTTCTGCCACACGCTTAATAGCCTCATCGCCTGCCTTGTGTCCTAAGGTATCGTTTATGCGCTTGAGGTAATCGAGATCGACCAGGATGAGAGAGAGCGGTTCGCTGTATCGCCGGGCTCTCTCAAACTCGTGCCAGAAGATCTCGTTGAAATGCCTGCGATTGGCAACCCCAGTGAGAGGATCAGTTACAGCCTGCCGCTCCCTCTCCTCGTGAAGCTCGGCATTCTCAATCGCCAGAGACAGCTGATCGGCTAGCGAGCCAAGAAAGGCGGTGGTATCGATTGTCCATTCCCTGTCCGCCTGATGCTCCTGCAAGAAGATGACACCGAGGCTGCTCTCCCGGAGGACAAGCGGAATGATCACGCCGGTTCGAAAGGCGAGCCTGCGCAGAAACTCTCCATTGTAAGCACCGGACTCCGCCTCACCTGGTCCAGACAACACCTGAGGAGCAGACTTCCTCATGGCAATGCTGATGAATTCGAGTCCATCGTCGGTGAGAAACTGATCTTTGATGGACTGTGCCGAGTTCTGGCAGTATTCGAATACCTCAATGCTGTCTGGCACCCCGCGCACCGGCCTGAGCAGCAGGCAGTGACTAACACCAAATACGGAGCCGATGCGACTGACCGACCTTTCCAGGACCTCCTTAATTTTCACCGAGCTGCGCACAAAGTTGCTGATCTCATAGAGAAGTCTGTCTTGCTCGATCTTGCTGGTTCGTAATCTGTCCTTTGCCTCCAGGTTGTGCAAAACCTTCCTGATCTCCTCCTCCAGCAAGACATTGCGATGCTCGAGATCCTCATAGCGCTCCCGCAAGCGCTCGTTCTCTCGCTTGAGCTCCAGAAGCTCCCAGCTATGCCCGAAAGAGTCGGCTAGCGGATAGAGCGAGAGAAGCCCGTAAATCTCGGATTCCTTCTCTCCTCTCGGGCCTGCAATCAGGATGAGCGACAGGAGCTGATTATCACTTCTGCGGACAGCATATGCCATTACCGGTTCGATCTCCTTCAGGCTTCCGTCTGCAGCCTCGCCCTGCTCGATCTTGGTTAAGCTGCAGGCAGCTAGCCTATCTGCCAGCTCGGCATCATCCAGGTGTATATCCAGAAACCGCGTGAGGGCAGCTTGCTTCTCCCCATAGACAAAGCGATCGGCGAAGCTCTCCAGGTCGCTGTCCCACATGGCCACAGCCACCGCCTCCGCCTTGAGCTTGTCGCTCAGAATTCCGGCGAGCCTTTGCGTGAGCTCGTCGAGATTGCCTGTAGACAGAAGCGCCAGGCTGGTTGCCAAGATATCGTCGGCCGGCTTCATCTGCGCTCAGCTCCTTCAGTCATATACTCATTTGTACCCGAGATTTGCCTTTACCCCGGGCTGATTTCTGACCCTTGCCCGGCAGCTCGTCTGCGTAATTTCTCACTTGAGGCGGCTCCATCGCGTCGCAGCGCGCTCTCCACTTATCATTTACGGGTTTCACAAGGAGCAGCTTTCAGGCAGCGCCGATATGCATGCTGGCTTGCAAAGGTTAGAATATATTGCCTTGACTGGCACTGGCAGATAGCATGATGCTAGAAGATCCTCCGGACTCAAAGAGCTTCCGGCTGTCGATGAGACCGCCGCGGGGCACGCACGATCTC
>CAYPBX010000029.1:0-11684 GCA_964409075.1 uncultured Candidatus Obscuribacterales bacterium | reverse complement strand
AAAGGACTCATATTGAGTGGCGGCAAAGGGACGCGCATGCGCCCCATTACACACACCTCCGCCAAGCAGCTGCTGCCGGTCGCTAACAAGCCAATACTCTTCTATGCCATAGAAGCAATGAAAGAAGCTGCCATAGAGGAGATCGGGATTATCATCAGCCCGGAAACAGGGGCTGAGGTCAGGCAGGTTGTCGGCAACGGCCAGCACTGGGCAGTCAACATTACCTACATTCTCCAGCACGAGCCTCTCGGGCTGGCGCATGCGGTCAAAACAGCAGCCGGATTCCTGGCAGACTCCCCGTTTGTCATGTATCTGGGTGACAATTTGATCAAGAATGGCGTCAAGCCGCTGGTGGAGCGCTTCAAGGCCAGCTGCCCCGATGCGCTCATTCTACTCAAGGAGGTGAGCAATCCCAGCTCGTTTGGCGTAGCCGAGTTGAACGGTAATGGTTCAATCCTCAAACTGGAGGAGAAGCCAGCCCACCCTCGCTCCAACCTGGCGCTGGTCGGGGTGTATCTCTTTAACAAGGCCGTTCACAAGGCCATTAGCGAGATCACACCCAGCGGCCGCGGCGAGCTTGAGATAACCGATGCCATCCAGCGCCTGATCGACAACAACTGCCGTGTAGACAGCCATACGCTCGATACCTGGTGGCTGGACACAGGCAAGAAGGATGACATGCTCGAGGCTAACCGCGTGGTGCTAGATGAGATGGTCGAGTTCCGTATGGAAGGCGAGATCGACAGCCTGACCAGGATCTCAGGGCGGGTGCATGTAGGAGAAGGCACCCGGCTGATCGACTCAACAGTTCGCGGCCCAGCAGTAATTGGCAGAAACTGCCTGATTGAGCACACTTACATAGGCCCCTTCACATCAATAGGCGATGGCGCCCGTGCATCGCATGCCGAAATCGAGCATTCCATACTGCGCGAGAACTGCCAAATAGCCGACCTGGACGGGCGCCTCTGCGACAGCCTCATCGGAGTCGGCGTCGAACTGTCACGCAGCACCGCCCGTCCCCTGGCTTACAGGATGATGCTAGGAGATGACAGCAAAGTCGAGGTAATTTAGCTGAGGAGCGCTTAATTATCGGTACGGCATCCAGATCGTTAATTATGCTGATTAAAGGATAATTCACGCCCCAGGCACGACAATGAGCTGGGTTCTGAAGGCGCTCCGGAACGTCTAAGGAGAAGACAAACAATGCAATTGCTCGTCACAGGCGGTCTCGGCTTCATCGGCAGCAACTTCGTGCGCTACATCCTGACCAAGCACCCAGACTACCAGGTCGTAAACCTTGATGCAGTAACCTATGCTGGGCACCGCCAGAATCTCGCCGACATGGAGAATCTGAGGCAATACCATTTTGTGGAAGGCCGCATCGAAGACAGAGCCCTTGTCGAGCAGGTCGTCTCCGGGCAGATGTTTGGCAACATCGATGCCATAGTCAATATCGCTGCCGAGACTCATGTGGATCGCTCCATACACGATCCTGCTGTCTTCGTTAACACCAACATCCTGGGCACCCACACCCTGCTCGAGGCCACCTATCAGTTCGGGCATCTGCGTGCAGCTGCAGGCAAAGGCAGACAGATTACTTTCCTTCAGGTGTCCACCGACGAGGTCTACGGATCGCTTGGTCCGGAAGGGCAGTTTACTGAAAAGACTCCTCTGGCTCCCAACAGCCCCTATTCAGCAAGCAAGGCTGCTGGCGATCTCTTGTGCCGTTCATTCTTCAAGACTTACGGCATGCCGGTTTTGATTACCCGTTGCTCTAACAACTACGGGCCTTATCAGCACCCAGAGAAGCTGATTCCGTTCTTCATAATGAAAGCTCTAAAAGATCTCCCCGTTCCCGTCTACGGCGATGGCCTCCATGTGCGCGACTGGCTGCACGTCGAGGATCATTGCCACGCTCTGGATCTGGTCGTTCATAAGGGCCGCGCCGGCGAGATTTACAATATAGGCGGTAACAACGAGACAACCAATATCGAGATAACCAGGCTGATCCTGGCTGAGCTGGGAAAGAGCGAAGAGCTAATCACCTTCGTAAAGGATCGGCCCGGCCATGACCGCCGTTATGCTATAGATTCCAGCGAGATACAGCGTCAGCTCGGCTGGCAGCCACGCCACACTTTCCAGGCAGGTGTGCGCGAAACCATCGACTGGTACCGCCGCAACCTGGACTGGCTAGAGGCTGTGACCAGTTCGCTTGCACACGCACCTGATCTAGTCGAGGCTAACGCCACCGTTGCCGATATCAACCACAAGGCATCCTCCTGTCACTCGTCAAGCGTAAAAGAGAATAACAATCCAATAGCTTGCCTATGAAAATTCTTGTTACAGGTGTCGGCGGCATGCTCGGGCAGACTCTCGTTCCCTGCCTGAATGCACGCGAGCATGAAGTGGTGGGCATGGACAGAGACCAGCTCGATGTCACAGACTTCGCTGCCGTACTCAAGAGCTTCTCGCACACGCAGCCAGAGCTGATAATTCACGCAGCCGCCTATACCAAGGTGGATCAGGCCGAATCCGAGGCAGAGCTGGCCTATCTAATCAACGGCTACGGAACCGAAAACATAGCTGTTGCCGCCGCCTGCCTCAACGTGCCGGTGCTCTACGTAAGCACAGACTATGTCTTCGATGGAACTAGCACGAGACCTTATACCACCTGGGACACGTGCAATCCACTCTCCATTTACGGCAAGTCGAAGCTGGCCGGTGAGCTGGCCATTCAACGTCACTTGAGTCGATTTTACATTGTCCGAACAAGCTGGCTTTACGGTCCGACCGGACAGAATTTCGTCTACACCATCCGCAAGCTCGCCGCCGAGCGCGATGTGCTTCGGGTCGTATCCGATCAACTCGGCACGCCAACCTGCACGCTCAGCCTCTCTGAGTGCATCGCCGATCTCATAGAGACGGACAGGTGGGGTGTATATCATGCCACCGATGGTGGCGTCACCAGTTGGTATGAGTTCGCCAGAGCCGTTTTAAACGGACAGCCGGTCAAGATTGAGCCGATTGAAACCGAAGCGATGCCCAGGCCGGCTACACGACCCAAGTACTCCGTGCTTGACAAGACGACGCTGACGCAAACGATAGGCAGGCAGGTCATACCCTGGCGGGAGTCGCTGGAAGCCTTCCTCGAGCTGGAGAGCCAGGGGCAACCTATTTAACTCGCTGGGCGTGGTGTATTGTATGCTTGTTTTTTGCTTGTTTACCGGCTGCCTTCCCGAATCGGTCTGGATTGCCAAGATAGCATGAGTTTGACTATGCTCGAGCCCCTCAAAAAGGAAGCCATCGGCTCCGACTTTGCTTCAAAGCTGACCACACAAGAATATGGGCGCAAGCTGACCATTGCCGGGGTCGAGTTGCGCAGCCTCAACGTTTTTGTAGACGACGGCGGCGCACTTGCCGAGATTGCCAGGTTCAACGAGTCCGGCAACCTGGAGGGGCTTCCTCAATTTAAGATCCGCCAGTCCAACTTCTCCCAGGTGTTGCCAGGAGCAGTCAAGGCCTTTCACCTGCATTACAACCAGGAGGATATCTGGTTCGTGCATCCCTTCGATCGCCTCCTGGTCGGACTTGTCGACTGCCGCAAAGACTCGCGCACCTACAATTTGAGCCAGCGGCTGGTCATGGGTGCAGGGCGCGCGCAGGTGCTCTACATACCGCGCGGGGTCGCACATGGCATGTGTAACCTCTGGGAGACGCCGGTCAATATGATTTACTTCGTCAACCAGCACTTCGATCCTAATAATCCAGACGAGCACAGGCTCCCCTGGGATCTAGTCGGCCCTGACTTCTGGCAGATCAGCAAAGGGTAGTCAGATCAGGAAATAAGGCGTTTCAGCAACCTCAGCCTTGTATTCAATCTGTATCCTGTACCGCCCGGGCTCTACGGGCACAGATGGTGCTACCATCGCCCCATCCTGGTTAGTCCGGCGGGAGAAGACAACCCCCTTGCCCGACTCCTCCACCTTCAGCTCGACACCAGGCAGAGCGTTGTCATTGGAGTCTCGCGCCTGAAGAAGGATACGCAGCTGATCGGTGTCTACCATCCAGCCCAGGTTGAGCTGAATATCAGCATCCTGCACGTGGGTCCTGAAGGTCCCCATAGAGACCATCTGGCAGCCCACGCCACGCAGGGCGCCCGCCGGTGCCATCTGCTGCCAGGCCAGGCCAGCAAGCGCTTCCTCCCAGGCTCTCAGCGCCGCTTCCTTACCAGCGCCAATTAAATCCTTGAGCTTGACTGCGTACGCTGAGACAACATCCAGACTGCCTGCCAGCATCCTGTCGACTACTCGCCGGACCACAGTGCGGTCGTCAGGCGAAAGCGGCATATACTGCGAGGCCGCGCACATCGCTTTGTCCAACAGGACATCCTCACCGGGAGCCGGCAGCTGGCTGCCGAAACGCTGACAGAGCTCCTGAAAGCGGGCAGCACATTCCATCTCGTCCTTTATCGCCAGAACCCTGGCCAGTTCGTCCTTGAAACTTGTCATTCCCCTACTCCTAGATACGGCTCTCCTCTTTATCCAACCTTTGCTTAAACGCCTTAAGCGTCCGCACGATTTTCTTGTCGACCGTATCTATACTGCGAGCGTCCATTTTTAGACAGGCGATTAAATCCTCCCTTTTGTATCCCTGAACATACTTGAGCAGAAAACATGTTCGGTGGAGCTCTGTGGGCAGCTCAAAGAGAATTAAATCGACCAGATTGGCGATAAGCGCGTCCCGCGCAGGGTCTCCGTCCTTCCCGCCTGCCGAAAGCACATCGTACTCCCAGCCAATCACGTCATCAGGATGCCGTCCGTCATCTTCGGCAAACATGGAGCACAAGCTGATAGTCCTCCAGGGACCGCTACCGGCTGGCTCCTCGTTAAAGCTCTTGCCGGCCGCCAGAGTCTTGACTGTCATAGTCTCACCGTCGATTGTCGCCTTACGTGCCGGCACAATCTCATTGTAAGCCGGCTTGTTCTTATCGTCTTTTGCCCTCTTCTTCAACACCACCTTGTGATAGCGCTCCAGGTTCTGGGCGATCGCCTTGTTGCACGCTCCCAGACAATAAAGTGCCAGGTTCGCATCGGGATGCTCCGGGTTAAAGTGCTGGGTAACCATAACCAGGGCATTCTGCAGGATATCCTCCAGGTCCTCCTGGGTGGATATCCTGGCTCGCGAACGTATGTAGCGCATCATCCGCTCGGGAGTAAAGGGCATCTCCCCCCGCAAGAACGCTCTACTTTCCTTGTCGTTCATGCCAAACCGAAGCAGAATTGGGCCATATTACATCTATACGTGGAGCCTGCCTTTGCGACACCAACCAGTCGCTTAAACCATTTAATCTTAACAAATCCCAAAGGCCAGGCAGACGGTGTCTCTTCCGATCTCCTCGATTCCTATCGTAAACTGATCGAAGGCTTGCCAGATAGAAACTGAGATCAGTGGATGCCAGGCGCAAGCGTCCCTGGCGCGAAGCTCTGGGTGTCCGCTGTATACTGCAGCCGGTTGCGACCAATCTTACAGCCACATGAGATCAAGATTGCTTGAGGCACGCAAGACAGGCCCAGGATTTCCCGTGATCGACCAGAGAAACCCCCGCCCTCCTGAGGGACGGAATTTGCCAGCACCCGGTATCTCATGGCTTGCGCGCGACCGGCATATTCTAATCGCGCTAACTGTCCTTTCTGCGCTCATGTTCCTGCCTGCCTTGGGGGAAGCCGGGATCATAGACACCAGCGAAGGCTACTATGCTGAAGGCGCCCGAGAGATGGTGGAATCCGGTAACTACCTGATACCACATCTCAACTACCGACCCTGGTTCGAGAAGCCGATTCTCATCTACTGGCTGCTTGCGCTTTCATACAACATTCTGGGTGTATCTGAGTTGGCAGCCCGACTGCCGTCGGCCCTGTGTGCCATAGCTCTTGTGCCCCTCACCTACTGGTTCTGCCGCCGCTTTATCGGCAGAAGAGCCGCGGTCTTAGCGGCCGTTTGCCTTGTCTCCAGCCCACTTTATGCTGTCATCGGTCATCTAGCGCTCACCGATATGCCGCTCACCTTCTTTGTTGCCATCTCCATTATGGGACTTTTTTCTCAGTTGGTCAGTAAGTGTGCAATAAGCTTCATTCCATCGTCTTCTCTGCTCTCACAGGCATGCATGCATAGTCACAGATCCTCTGCAAACGTTGGACTGCCTAAACCCACTATCCCCGGGTTCGGACCGGCTCTCTGGATTGCATACATCTGCCTTGGCCTGGGTTTCCTCCTGAAGGGACCAATCGGCCTTGGTTTTCCTGTCCTGGTTATCGGCAGCTATCTGGTCGTCACCTACCGCCTCTCCGGCAGCGCCTGGTTGTCAGCCCTTGCAAGATTGCACCTGTTGCCCGGGGTAGTGATTACGGCTCTGGTAGCGCTTCCCTGGTACGCTGCCGTTACCATCGCAACCAACGGCGAGTTTTTGAGCGCCTTTTTTCTCGGTCAGAATCTAGAGCGGATCGCCGGGCACACCGTGCACCGCAATCCGGTCTGGTACTACCTGCCCTATATTGCCGGCGGTTTCACCCCCTGGATCGCAGTCTTGCTTTTGGTGCCGGGAATATTTCTCCACCCACTGCTGAAGCGACCGGAAACGATATCCCAACGTCAGAAGCTGACTCTTCTCGCCATCATCTGGGCCGGGCTGCTCTTCATTCTTCTCAGTCTCATTCCGACGAAACTCTCCACATACATTCTTCCTGTCTTTCCCGCGCTTGCCATTCTCGCGGGCGCAGCAATCGATACCATCATCAGGTTGAGAAAGTCGCGAGCTCTCGCAATTGTCTTTGCATTGCTTATCATCGCCGGAGTGTGCATGCTCATCGCTCTGCGCTATTTTGCTCCGCCGGGCGGCGGCCATTTTGTTATCATGCTCTCAATCGGCAGCCTGCTGTTGGCCGGGTTCGCAATCGGGCTCGCGCTCTCAATGAGAGGGTACACCAGAGCCCCTGCATACATCATCTCCTTCTGCGCGGTTTTCGGGTGTATGATAATGGTGCCGGTCGGACTCTTGTCCTTCTATCAATCGCGTCATGCGGATTTCCATAAACTCATAGAACCGCTGAAAACATCGGGACAATCGTTGGGGCTATTCGGCCCTGACCGCTATTCGGCCGCCTTCTATCTCAAACGTCGCGTTCCGGTAGCACACGATGCCAGCGATCTCAAGACGCTCGCCGGGCTGTCTGCCGGTTCCCCCGGCCCAGGCGCGAACGACAGAGCTGAACTCCTTCTGGTTAAGGACATGAACCTGGACTTTGTCAGGCATAACCTGCCGGATACCACCCCGGTTGCTCACCAGGGGCGGTGGTATCTTCTAAAGGTCAACTCAGATCCAGGCTGGCACCTGAAGGGAGATGGGCGTAAATGATGCGATTAGATCGCTGGCTCAAGCTATCGCGGCTTCTTAAACGCAGAACGGTAGCGCAGATGGCCTGCCAGGAGGGGCGCGTCTTCGTCAACGATCGTCCAGCCAAATCTAGCCTGGAGGTGAAAGCAGGCGACAGGGTGCACCTGGAGCTGGGCTCGCGGGCAATCAGCGTCGAGATCACCACTGTCCCGGAAAAGACAGTGCAGGCCGCAGAGGCTGCCAGCCTCTACAGCGTCAAGGAGATAATCCGGCGCCCACCAGAGGTGCTTGAATGGCTGCCGGAGTCCGGTGACAGCCTGCCTTAGTCAATGTACTCGCGCAGGCGGCGGCTCCGGTTGGGATGCCTGAGCTTGCGCAGCGCCTTCGCCTCGATCTGCCTTATGCGCTCGCGCGTCACCCCGAAAAGCTGTCCCACCTCCTCCAGGGTACGCTGGCGCCCGTCATCAAGACCGAAGCGCAGCCTCAAAACATCGCGCTCCCGGGGAGAAAGCCCTGCCATGACCTCGATGATATCCTCACGCAAGAGCTCCTGAGTTACTGAATGTGCCGGTGTCTCGGCATCCCTGTCCTCGATGAAATCGCCCAGCCGGCTGTCCTCCTCCTTGCCTACAGGGGTCTCGAGCGAGATCGGCTCCTGCGCCACTTTGATGATGTCTCTCAGTTTGGTGATCGACACCTCCATGGCAAGCGCGATCTCCTCTTCGCTGGGTTTGCGCCCCTTGTCCTGAGCCAGCTTGCGTGTCACCTTTTTTAGCTTATTGATGGTTTCGACCATATGGACAGGAACACGAATCGTTCGCGCCTGATCAGCAATCGCCCTTGTGATAGCCTGCCGGATCCACCAGGTAGCGTAGGTGCTGAACTTGTAGCCCCGCTCGTAATCAAACTTCTCGGCAGCACGGATCAAGCCGAGATTACCCTCCTGTATGAGATCAAGGAAGAGCATGCCGCGCCCAATGTACTTTTTAGCAATGGAGACCACAAGGCGCAGGTTCGCCTGCACGAGCTTACGCTTGGCAGTCCAACCTGCAGGACCGCCCTGCTCAATCTGGCGCGCCAGCTCGATCTCCTGATTAGCAGTGAGCAGCGGTATGCGCCCAATCTCGCGCAGGTACATACGCACCGGATCGTCTGATGACAGCCCCTTAGAGGCCTTCTCAGCAAAGGCATCCGGATCCTCCTCGACCTCCTCCTCGTCCTCCTCGATGAAGACCAGCTCCTCCTCGTTACCACCACCACCGCCGCCGCCGCCATCCACGCCGGAGTCTTCATCATCATCGCCCAGGAGATCATCGAGCCCACCTCTTCCCCTGCGCATGCCGCCCTCCTCGATCTTATCGAGCTTCCTTATAAATCTATCTTCCCTTTTTTTCTCGCTGCCGCTCACGCTCGATCTCCGCTTGCGCTCCTCTAAGCCAGTACCAGATCAATTTTACCTTTCAATTCCCGGAAGGCGTCCATACCCTCGACACCAAACTGCAGAAGTTTTCGCAGCCGGATGAGCTCCCGGACCTTAATCAGGGCATCAGCTTCGTTAAGCCTGCCTTCTCCCCGGCGCAAAGAGCCGATAACCCGCTCCAGGCGCAGCATGTAAGCCTTAATCTGAAAATCCGCCAGCAAGACCGACAGATCAATGTCCTGTCGCCTGATCTCTTCGGCTTTCTGAATAAGGCGATTATTCAAGATCTGGCAAGCCTCCCGGTCTAACACCAGCCTGACCGCTAGCTCCTCGAAAAGCTCATCAACGGACAGGAACCCGGAGCCGGCACCTTCGATGGCCTCACGAATGCGTGCGTGCGCTGGATTGTCAAAGTGCCAGTCAGCCATCTGCCTGGAGACGAAATCAAACTGCTCCAGACTAACAAGAAATAGCGAGAGCAGGCTGGATTCAGCATCCTCGAGCGGGTCTGCAGGTCGGCTGCCAACACTCTCCTGCCTGGGGGCAAACTTGACATCATTGCTGACCCGCCAGCGCCTGTACTGACCGACATCAAACAGCAGACTCTCCTCAGAGACATTAATCCTCTCGGCCCAGTGACGAACATAGACACCGCGCGCAACCGCATCACGTATCTCGCCCACGACAGGGACAAGCGCCCGCGCAGCCTCTATAGAGCCGGTGTGTGTGCTGAGATCGAAAGGCTTGACCGCCTGGTCAAGTTGATAATCGATGATGAGCGGAGCCACCGCCTGCGCCTCGGCAAAGGCTGCCCTGCCCTCCAGGCGCAGGCAATCATCGGGGTCCTTTCCGCCCGGCAGCACAAGAATCCTCAGCTCCACCCCCACACCCTCTACCACCTGGTTGAGTATCTCCACGCCTCTGTCAACCGCGCGCTGCCCGGCTGAATCACCTTCAAAGGCAAGATAGACGCGTCGGGATGCCGTGTAGCGAACCAGCTGCCTGGCTTGCCGCGCTGTTAGAGCGGTACCGAGCGTCGCAACCGAGTTGGCGAAGTCGTGGCGATGCAGCATGATAGCGTCAAAATACCCCTCAACCACTATCACAGCATCTTTATGCCGTATCTCGTCCTTGGCGAGGTTAAAGGCGAAAAGATGCTGCCCCTTGGTGTAGATCGGGGTCTCCGGGGAGTTTAGGTATTTGATTTTATCGTCGCCCAGCGCCCTGCCACCAAATGCGATGACACGGCCCTCCCCATCGCATATGGGAATCATGACACGGTGGCGAAAAAGATCGTAATGGCCGCGCCCCCTGTCCCGCGCTCTGACCAGCCCAGCCTCAACCAGAGTGGCAGGCGCGGCCTTGGCCTGGCTCGTAAGGTATAGCAGCAAACCGTCCCAGACATCCGGAGCATAGCCCAGGTTGAACTTCGCCGAGGTTTCAGCATCTATTCCGCGCGCCAGAAGATACTCCCGGGCAGCAGCACCGGCATGCTCGTCCTCCAGCAACCGCCTGTAATACTGTGCCGCTTGCTGATAAAGCATGAGAATCTCGTTGCGCCTGTGGTATTCATTGCGCTCATAAGTACTCTCCACCAGCTGCACACCATAGCGCTGCGCGAGCTCCTTTACTGTGTCGATAAAATCAAGACCCTTCATGCGCTCCAGGAAGGTAAATACGTCTCCACCTTCATTGCAACCGAAGCACTTGAAGATGCCTCGATCCGGATTTACATGAAAGGAGGGGGTCTTCTCTGTATGAAACGGGCACAACCCCTTGTACTGCTTGCCTGCGCGCTTCAGCGCGACCAGCTCGGAAACCACCTCATAGATGTTCGCCCGGCTGCGGACCTCGGCGATGACCTCTCTGGTAACCCCGCTCATCCTTTGCCACCCCCAAATCTCAGCTACAAGCTCTGAGCCGCCTGCGATGCGGCATAACCAAGAGAGTTTGCTTGTCTTTTTATAGCACGCATATGAATCACACCAGGTTAAATCAAAGCCTGACCGGGCCTGTACTGTATATACGCACAGCCAGGTCACAATGTTCAACCGAAAACGTCCACCCCGTATAGAAGGGGCAGGTAACTATGTGCCGCGGCGAGTCGATCTGGGAAATTCACCGGCACAGGCCAAAAACGCGCATTCAGCCTGCATCAGTAAAAGCGCTCCTTCGCCGCCTCCGCGCCTATTACGCGAGGCTCCAAACCCCTGGGCCGGGGCTCTTGGCCTCGCTGCCTGAGCACGGTATCAAGGAAGCGCTCCGGCTGCTGTTGGCTAAACTTACTTCATATTGTCAACAGGTAGAGGCCTGCAGGATGTATATATGATCCCTGTCGCTTCCGCCGACAGGTTCACGAATAGAGTTCGAGATCGGCAGGTGGTGACCCGGGCAGGTATATCAGCACTTGAAGACCCGGGAGGCAAAAGCTACATGCTCAGCTCCGGCACGCTTCCTGGCAGCTCCGCTTTGCCGACGCCGAGACGATTGCCAATTACAACAGCAGATCTAACCGAAAAGGTGAGGTAAGAAAATGAGGACGCTCATAAAAAACGGACGCATAGTGACTGCGGTTGACGACTATAAGGGGGACATTCTCATCGAGGGAGAGACAGTTGCCGTTATCGGCTCCAGCCTGGACATTGAGGCAGACAAGGTGATTGAAGCCGAAGGCAAGCTTGTCATCCCCGGCGGTATCGATGCACACACACATCTAGATATGCCCTTCGGTGGCACGACATCGGCCGATGATTTCTTCACGGGCAGCAAAGCTGCAGCTCACGGGGGGACGACTACGATAATCGACTTCGCGATTCAAAACAAAGGGCAGTCGATTAGCGAAGCGCTCGATATCTGGCACAACAAGGCCAGCAA
>CAYPBX010000028.1:10926-11688 GCA_964409075.1 uncultured Candidatus Obscuribacterales bacterium | reverse complement strand
CCTTTTGACGACAGTAAGCGCATCGCTCATCGGCCTGGTAGACATCCATGTGGCAGGCTTTCTTGGAGCATCAGTGCAGGCGGCGGTAGGGCTGTCCGAGCAGATTGTCTTCATGTGCATGATTTTCATCTTTTCGGTATCGGTAGGCACCACAGCTGTAGTATCGCGCGCCACCGGTGCAGGTGACAGGCATGCAGCCTATCTCGGCACCGGTCAATCTATAACTCTTGGACTTGCCGTCGGCACCGGATTGGCAGCTGTTGTCCTCCTGTCGGCGCACCTGATTCTGCCTATCTTCAGCCCCGAGCCTGAGGTCATAGAGCAAGCTCGCCAGTATCTAAGCGTATTTGGACTGTTCCTTATCCCGTTTGGCATCGTCAATGTAGTCGGTTCAGCTTTCCGGGCCCTGGGCGATGCACGCACGCCCTTGGTTTTCGTCACAGTCATGACTGCTCTGAACATAGCTGGAGACTACCTCCTGGTTTTGTACAACTGGCCGGTGGCAGGTCTGGGCGTCAGGGGAATTGCCCTGTCGGCTGTCTTCGCCACAACGGCAGGGTCCCTGCTTTCACTCTGGTTCCTTGCCCGCTCTCCCTTGAAAGCTTCCCTGCAAAGGCTCTTTCCGCTGGTGCCAGCGGAAGCCAGACGCCTTCTGGGAATTGGCATACCATCTGCCTTTCAACGCCTGAGCTGGGCGGGCTCAGCCTTTGTGCTCTTCTTCATCCTGGCACGCTGCCAGCACCCGACCGAAGCCTTAGCCTC
>CAYPBX010000028.1:0-10916 GCA_964409075.1 uncultured Candidatus Obscuribacterales bacterium | reverse complement strand
TAGCCTCATGGTCCATCGGCATGCGCCTCGAGTCGCTCGTCTTCATGCCCCTCATGGCACTGAGCATGGCTGTCGCATCAATTGTCGGTCAGAATCTCGGCGCCAGAAAGGTGAGGAGAGCCTTTCAGGCCGGCTGGCACGTTACCTGGATTGGAGTTGGAGGGATGTTCATCTGCGCCCTGGCGCTCTTTGCCTTGGCACCAGCAATGGCTGCAACACTCAGTCGAGACGCTGAAACAATCGGCTATACAGTCTCCTACCTCCGCATCAACGCCATTGCTGAGCCGGGGCTGGCGGTTGCCATGATATTGAGCGGGGCGCTCCAGGGAGCCGGCGACACACGCATGCCCATGTGGATCAGCATCTTCTCCAACTGGGCAATTCGCATTCCTCTTTGCTGGGCGCTTGCTCTGGGAGCCGGCTTCGGGCCAGCAGGCGCCTGGGCTGCCATGACAGTCTCTATCTTTGTCATGGCAGCTCTGGTCACCTGGCGGTACCAGTCGGGCGGATGGATCAAGCTATGAACCCTGCAGTCAGACCGACTCAGGCTGGAATTTCAATCTCGCTGCATGTCCAGCCCGGTGCTTCAAAAACAGAATGGTCAGGACTGCTGGCTGGTAGCCTGAAGTTGCGCCTAGCCTCCAAACCGATTGCTGGTGAGGCCAACAAGGAATTATGCACATTCCTGGCTCAGTATTTCTCGGTTCCCAAATCCGCAGTCAGGGTCCAGCACGGACACGCAGGTCGAAAAAAGGTCATTGCCGTCATGGGTGATCCCAGGAGGTTAATGCAAGTAGCGAGTTCCTTGATTACAATCTGACACCAGCCCTGAAGACTCGAAACGAAACGACCCGCATTGCGGGCAATGTAACTGGCAACCGGTACCAGAAAGACTACGCACCGCTTTTTCCATGCCCGAATTTGGAGACGCATGCCTGACCCACCACCAGCGCTGGAGAATCTTTCCCTGCTGTCGTCGCACCGGTCCAAGCGGCTGTGGCAGCCGCAGGGGCTGGAAACTCTGGTCATCTTCGAGTATCTCGACTGCCCTGCGTATAATCAGCAGCTGGCTGTTCCTGGCAAAGGCAGCCGGCTTGCTCTCCTGGATGCGTTTCTGTTTGAAAAGCTCCAGTCAGCTAGAACATGGGCAGCACTTCCTCACAGCCCCGCTCTGAGCACGCTTGCAAGCTCCTGGCTGGATCGAAGATGGAGCCATCTCACCTTCTCTCATCTACTGTCCGAGCATGGCCTGCCTACTCACTATCGCCATTTGATCGATGGAACGGGCAGGCATATTGCCTGCAAGCAGCAATTTTGGCAGCAGAAGTTGTTTGTCGAAGCGCGGCGAGCTGCCTGTCCCGTTGTCAGACCCTACTCGATAGGTTCGGAGCAGGTCTATTTTTACGACTCTGCCACTTCCAATGGTGTTATGCGATTAATACCGCTGGAAGTGATTGTTTACTTCGGTCTCTGCCAGCGCAACTCGTTTTCCGAACGTCTTCAGGCAGATAGGAGCTATGCACAGCTCCTGGGACTCCGAAGACGTCCAGAAATTGGCAAGTGCTTCGAATACCCGGTATTGGAATTTTTTGCCAGCACCGAGGCGGAAAGGCGTCTCCTTTCTTTACAGGAAGCTCTCCTGATATCATCCCTGCCTCCGGGACAGTTCGAGGAGCTAATTGAAACAGCCTATATGATTAGCCTGTTTCTCTTCGCCATGTATTCACAGAGTTTGATTGATCTCTGGGCCGCCAGGCTTGAATTCGCCGTCGACAGAAAGGGTCTAGTGCTCATTGGCAGTATCAATCCTGATGAGCAGGTGATCTCTTTTGCTGGCACGGTTTTGCCAACCGAGCTTGCTGTTGCAGGATTGACAAGAGCCCTGGCCGAGGGAACGCTTGAGCAGTTTGGCGAGCACCTCAGCGCCGAAGCGCTCGAGCTGTTGTACGACTCTCTGTCTTCTGCGATCTTCGGTAACGAGGCAAACACGCCCGAGAACTTGCGCTCCCTGTGTCAGCTCTTCTCGCCAACCTCTGCCTGATGGCGTGGAACTGGCGCAAGCAAGGCGAGGACAAACCACTCAAGGAGCTTCACCTGAGATGTGCCGAAATTATATTCGAAGATCCCTGCTACTGCCAGAGAGACGACCCCGCCAAGGATACCCAGTGCCGTGGCCGCATCAAAGCGCCTTTGTGTAGATAGGCCAGCATTGAACCCAGCCTTGTACGTTCGCCAGGCCGTGATCAAAGCAGCCAGCCAGATCCAAATGAAGGACAGAAAGCCGATTGTTCCCGTGGTGGCAAGTATATGCAGATAATTGCTGTGAGCGTGATTGATGTCGATAGATCTGCCGGGCACAATCGCCTCCGGAATGTCAAAGTGAGGAAACCGCCGGATGCCCACACCGGCAATCGGGTTATCACGGCAGATCTCAGTTGCCTCCTGCCAGAGAAAGAGGCGCACCTGGATGCTTACGTCCTCCTGTCCTGTCATGATCGGCTGCAAGCGAGTCTTCACCGCCGGGACTGTCAGCCAGGCAAGAGCTGATATAACCATCAAGATCACCACGCATCTGGCAAGCTGCCGCCATGACATAGCCACAGCCAGAACGAGCACCCCGACAAGGGCGCCCAGCCAGGCGCTCCTCTCGCAGGCAAAGAGAATCCCTGCAAGGTTGGCGACAACGACAGGCAGGAAGAGAGCCAGCCTTCCGAATCCGAACTGGAGACTCGTGTATCCGCCTCCGGCAAGCAGCCCCAGTGCCAGAAATCCCAACGCCTGCATCTGTCCGGCAAAAGCCATCGGTCCTGCCAGGAAGCCGGTTCCCTGCAAATAGGGATAGCCAAAGGGATGGAAGCCGGTGAGCTGCTGTACCGCTCCCCACAGTCCTGCTACCGCTCCCACCAGGAGCAGGGGCTGAATACAACGTAGCCGGAGGTCAGGCTCGATGATGAAACTGCTGTAAGCCCAGAAGTAGACGGTAAGCTGCCTCAACGCCAAGAGCGAGCTGCCGGCCTCAACTGGACCACCATTAATGAAACCTGAAAGGCATACGGCTGCAGCAAAAGCTGCAGTCGGCAGCAAGAGCGGCGCGCGGCGGAGCCGGCTGACACGCTCCGGCTCCCGCAGACAGAGGAGGAGCCATACAACAAGACCACATGTGAGTATAATCCAAGAGGCAGTTATCGAGAGAGGTAGACTCACCGCATATAATACCAGGAGGATCGACTGGAGCGAAGAGAGGCGCTCCATCGAAAGCTGAAGGAGCCTCGTTTTTTCAGCTCCAGTCAACGAGACCCATGATTTCTTTGACATCCGAAAGAGTCTGCCTGGCAACTCCCCTTGCTTTGCTGTTTCCGTGCTCGAGCGTCTTTTGCACCCGCTCAGGATCTCTGGCCAGCACCTCTCGCTTCTCTCGAATCGGCTGCAGAAAATCGTTTATGATACCGGCCAGTCGCCTCTTACAGTCGACACACCCGATGCCGGCCGACTCGCATTCCGCTTTTACACTATCCTTCATCGCCGGAGCAAAGACGAGATACATCGGCCAGGGAACCTCGCACAAGTCCGTGTGCCCCGGGTCGGATTTTGCAATCCGTGTTCTGTCGGTGATCATTCTGCCAGCTTTCTGTACAGTATCGGATTCGGTATCACCAATTTTTATGTCATTATTAAATGACTTCCCCATCTTCTGCCCGTCCACCCCCTTGAGTAGGGGCACAGCCGTGAACTTCGGCTGCGGCTCGGGGAAGTAGTCGACCCCGTAGGTATTGTTGAAGCGGCGGGCGATGTCTCTTGCAAACTCGAGATGCGCTTCCTGATCTTTTCCCACAGGCACCAGCTCACCCCTAAAGGCGAGGATATCCGCCGTCATGAGCACAGGGTAGCCGATGAGCCCGTAAGTCGCTTTCTCTCTGGCCTCCCGCTCGTCAGCCGCCAGCATTCTTATCATATCCTTGAGAGTCGGCTCCCGCTCCACCCAGTTCTGGGGTGTAATCATAGATAGAAGCAGATGTAGCTCGGCAATCTCAGGCACAGCCGACTGCACATACATGGTCGCTTGATCCGGATCGATCCCTACAGAGAGCCAGTCCAGCGCTATCTCGGCAATGTCCGCCTGGATGGACTGGCTGTCCTGATACTTGGTTGTAAGCGCATGCCAGTCGACGATTGAGTAGTAGGCGTCGTATCGCTTTTGAAACTCAATCCAGTTTGTGAGCGCGCCGAAATAGTGACCGATGTGCAGGCGCCCGGTCGGGCGCATCCCCGACATTATTCGCACAGCCTGACCGCTGCTCAACCCCGCGCCTCTCTTGCGCTCGCAACTGCCTGCCGGACCTTCTCCTTCTTGCGCTGCCGCTTTCGGTTGCGCCGCTTTCGCTTCTCCTTCACGTTATGCTTGTCGGTCATAGCCTCCCGGCTCCATATCAGCGCTACAGCATAACATAGTGGATCTCGTCGTCAGACCACGCCCGACAACGCGGTAGTCCCAGGGCTACTGCTACTTGTAACATTTCTTAACATCCAGGTTGGCTGCTAGAGGCAAGGCTGGATTGGGTACATACCCGATAGGGGTTTGGAGTACAAATATTTCACTAAACAAGGCTGTTTCAGGAGCAGACATATCTTGGTATCAAAAGCACAAAAGGAGTTCATCAGCAATTGGGGAAAGGGTGCTTTTCTTGAACAAGACCTTTCAGAGGTAGAGCCAACCCCGGAAGATCTCGAGTCTGAGGAGGAACAGGAGGATGATTCCCAACCGGGCCACCGCCTGCGCCGGGCAGACGCCTTCACCGAAGACTCTGTGCGCCTTTACCTGCGCGAAATTGGTCGTGTGCGCATGGTAAAGCCAGATGAGGAGATCGAGCTGGCCAGACTGATTGCCCAGGGGGATTTGGATGCAAAAAAATGTCTGATCCAGGCCAATCTTAGGTTAGTGATCTCTATTGCCAAAAAATATGTCAACAGGGGGTTACCCTTTCAAGATCTCATACAGGAGGGCAATTTAGGGCTAATTCGCGCCGCTGAAAAATTCGATCATACAAAAGGCTTTAAATTCAGCACCTACGCCACCTGGTGGATCCGGCAAGCGATCAGCAGAGGACTGGCGGACAAATCTCGAACCATCCGGGTGCCTGTGCATATGGTTGAGTCGATAAACAAGATGAAGAAAACCAGTGCACGCCTGGCTCAGGAGCTGGGGCGCAAACCTACAGAGACAGAGCTGTCCGATGCCATGGCACTGCCTGTGACTAAAGTGCAGGAGATCATCCAGGCTGACCGCGAGCCAATCTCCATGGAGATGCCGCTCAACCGCGACGAGGAGACATATCTGGGCGATCTAATCGAGGACAACGAGTCGGCCAGACCTGACTCGACCACCGTGGATGAGCTGATGAGGCAGGACCTGAACAGAATGCTCAGCCAACTGACGCCGCGCGAGCGGGATATTATGCATCTTCGCTACGGGCTGGGCGACGGCAGACAGCGCACGCTCGAGGAGGTCGGGCGCCTCTTTAATATTACGCGCGAGCGCGTCAGACAGATCGAGCACAAGGCCTTTCGCAAGCTCAGGCAGCCGTCCTGGTCAAGCAAGCTGGCAGGATACCTGGAAGACTAACACTGATTGATCATTGTCGCTGGCCTGGCCAGCGCTCCGCTCTCCAGCCGGCATCATTAATTCGCCTTTCTTTGTTTTCGAATCCGCAAACAAAGGATAATGGCAGCCGCGCCGGTACTTCTGAAATCTCCCGGAGGCATGGTAGTGAGCGGCCTGCAGGCTTTAGAGATCGAAGGGCTGGAAGCTCTGGTTGATCAGAGCAACAGGCAGGAGCTCAGGCTTCTACTTAACGACCGGCACCCGGCAGATATAGCCGAATCGCTCTCCCATCTGGACCAGCGCCGGCGACTCTTTTGCTTCCGTCTCCTGGACCTGGACAACGCCAGTAGTGCACTGGCAGAGCTCGACCCGGAGATACAGCGGCAGCTCCTGCAGGAGCTGGGAGATGTTGGTGTCATACCGATAATCAGCCACATGCCACCGGATGATGCTGTCGACCTGCTCGCAGAGCTACCCAGAGAGAAGGTTGACCGCATCATGGCACAGATGACCGACATTGAGGCAGTCCAGGATATCGAGGAGCTGCTTGGCTTCAAGGAGGACTCGGCCGGCGGTATCATGTCGACGGACTATCTGGCACTGGAGGCGAGCATGACGGCGGCAGAGGCTCTGCAGCAGCTGCGCGCCGAATACAAGGACATCGGTGAGGAGATATACGACATATTTGTTACCGACCTTCAAGAAGCGCTTGTAGGCAAGATTACAGTCCGGGAGCTTCTGACAGCCCCCGCCGGGGCCCGTGTCGACAGCCTCATGGACAGGGACGTCATAACCGTCAACACCGACACCGATCAGGAGCTGGCTGCCGAAAAGCTCGGCCGGTACGATTTGCTATCGCTGCCGGTGATAGATGAGACCGGCAAGCTTAGGGGCATCATTACCGCCGACGACGTCTTCGATGTTTTGCAGGAGGAGGCCACTGAAGACATCTTTGAGTCCTCCGGCATATCTACCACCGGACCGGAGGCAAACGAAGAGCTTGCCTACAACGTGCCTCTGGCCTTCCGGGCCCGGCTGCCATGGCTCATGGCAACTGTCTGCATAGAGGCCGGCGCTGTGGGCGTCATCAATCATTTCGACGCAGTCATCCGTCAAACTGTTGCCGCAGCAGCCTTCATGCCGCTTCTCTCCGGAACTACAGGGTCGGTCGCCACGCAGAGCACCTGCATCATCATCCGCGGTACTGCCACCGGACATATCAACTGGAGAGCAGCCTGGCGCACCATTTTTCACGAGCTCAAGGTAGGATTCCTCCTGGGTGTCGCCTGCGGGCTAGCGACCTGGTTGCTGGGGCACTATTTTCATGGTGTCAGCCAGACCCTCGGCCTGGTTGTAGCTGCCTCTCTTTGTCTGACCATGCTGGTCGGGGTAGCAACAGGTACAATCATGCCGTTGCTCTTCCACAGGCTCGGCATCGATCCTGCCCATGCCAGCGGGCCTTTCATTACCAGCATCCTGGACGTCTCCACCATGAGCATCTACCTCACTGTTGTGCATTTCTGCCTCGCTCACGTTGTCTAGAGAACACAAATATGGAATCGACCGATTTGAAGCTGAATCAGGAGCTGATTGAAAAGCGCCGCCAGTCCAGCCACGTGAGCGCATCGGTGAGGAGAAGGCGGCATGAGAGGGGCGTGCTGCTCGCCCGCGAGCGCATAGAGAAGCTGGTTGATTCTGGCTCTTTCCTGGAATTAGATCGCTTCGCCCAGCATCACTGCTTTCAGTTTGGCATGGAGAGCAAGAAAGCGGCAGGCGACGGAGTAGTTACTGGCCAGGCAGCCATAGACGGGCGGCCGGTCTACGTTTTCGCCCACGATGCAACCTTCCTGGGGGGATCTTTAGGCGAGGTGTTTGCCAGGAAGGTTTGCAAGGTTATGGACCTGGCCTTGCAGTCCGGCTGCCCGATCATCGGCCTCAATGAGAGCGGCGGCGCCCGGATTCAAGAAGGCGTGAGCAGCCTGGCTGGATATGCCGACATCTTCTACCGCAATGTTAAATCCTCCGGGGTAATCCCACAGATATCCGTTATCTATGGAGCCTGCGCTGGCGGTGCTGTCTACAGCCCAGCAGTGACCGATTTCACCATAATGGTTCGCGATAAGGGCTTTATGTTTATCACCGGTCCGGAGGTCGTGCGCACAGTCACAGGCGAGAAGGTATCCTTTGAGGAGCTCGGCGGCGCCCTGGTCCACAACCAGAAAAGCGGAGTCGCTCATCTGCTGGCCGAGGACGAAGAGGATTCCTTCTGGCAGGTGCGCAGACTCCTGTCGTATCTGCCCAGCAACAATCTCGAGCTCCCGCCCGGCAGGCCCCCGCAAGAGGGCAGCGAACCAGCCGATATAGGCAGGCTCGATAGCATAGTGCCTGAGGACCCGAGCAAGCCTTACGATATGCGCGATGTAATCAGCCGCATCTTTGATTACGGTGAGTTTTTCGAGATCGCTCCCTATCACGCCCAGAACATCATTACCGGTTTAGCGCGCCTGAATGGGCATGTTGTCTGTGTAGTAGCCAATCAACCCAAGGTTTTGGCCGGCACGCTAGACATTGATGCTTCCGTCAAGGCAGCCCGGTTCATTAGATTCTGCGACGCCTTCAACATCCCGATTATTACGCTCGTGGACGTGCCCGGCTACCTGCCTGGCAAAAACCTGGAGCACGAGGGAATCATCCGGCACGGAGCCAAGCTGCTCTATGCCTATTGCGAAGCGACGGTAGCCAAGCTTACGGTCATAACACGTAAGGCGTATGGCGGTGCCTTCGATGTAATGGGCTCCAAGAACGTAGGCGGTGATCTCAATCTCGCCTGGCCCACAGCGGAAATCGCAGTAATGGGCGCCGAGGGGGCCGTCAATCTCCTCTACCGCAAGGAGCTGGAAAGACAGCCTGCCGATGATAAGCGACGCGAGCTAGTCGAGGAATACAGGAGGCGCTTCGCCAATCCATACGTAGCAGCAGACCTGGGCTATGTCGATGACGTCATCCTTCCCAGTGAAACCCGCCTTATCCTCAGCCGAGCGCTCGCGGTACAGATAAGCAAGCGCACCGACAGGCCTGCCCGTAAGCACGGCAACATCCCGCTGTAAAGTCATTCTCAGGGTGAGTCAAGCTTCAGGATCCCGCACAACCGCCCTGCCTGTCATTCTTTTGCCAACGGTCAGATCCGGATGAACAAGGCGAAAGGAGAGCCGGCAGCCTGGCCCAGGCCCTAGCTGCAGCCCCGGAGTAGATCGGCTTGCCATCTCCACAAGATTCAAAGAGACGGATACTGGCGCTGGTAGCCGCGATTCCCACCTGGCAACAGGATCTGTCGCGCGCGTCAACCGTCTTACTTCGGTGATGAGCGTCTCGGGAAATGGTGATTCGCAAAAGAGAAAAACCCCGGCCAGGAAATGCTCCTTTACCGCCTCGCCGGTGAGCTGCTTCAGCAGCTTTAACCAGACCTTACTGTCTCTACTGTAACCGGCTTCACAGATTCGAGCCAAAACAGCTACTCTGCGGCGGTAATCAAGCAAGCGGATGTCATAAGCAGGCATAGCTCTCTTGCGTACAATACCCTCCTTGAGCTGCTCAGCTTGAGCTTCGGCTGCAAAGGCCAGAGCGCGCCAGAGATCGTGCTGGCGATTATACAAACCGCTGCGATGGGCGAGAATAAAGAAATCCCTGACCAGAAAGCTTACGACAGGTATAAAAAGCTCGGGCAGTTGTTCACTGCCGGCCTTGAAGTAAATGTTCTCACAGGCAACCACAACGTCCTGTGGCTTATATACCCTGGGCTGCTCAGCAATCTTTTCTGCAGTTAAAGCTTCTGTATTGGTGGTTAATATATGTATTGTATAGCTCATTCTGGCTAAATTACGATCGAAAAAACTCAGGCTCTGGGTTTGCTTACCGGCTTATTGATAACCGTTTTTAATGTTATCTGAGGCTGGTAGAACACACACTATTATCAAAACTCAGTTCAACAATTAAGAAAACAGGGTAAGTAAAACTCAAAGGCAGGCGGACTGTGAGCAACTGCCTAACAACTTGCCTATTCGCAAGACCTACAGCAATGGGACTGACTACTCTAAACACTTGCTACCAAACACCCCAAAGGCTGGCAAAATGGCGCGACTACCATCAATGGAAGATACCAGACAAGCCGACAGAGATGCCCTGGCCGATCTGAAGCGAGGGGGCGGGCAATCCCGCGGCGAGTTTATCTGGCAAAACCAGGGACGTGTTTACGCAATCGCCTTAATGGCGACCGGCAACCAGGACTCGGCTGCCGAGCTAACCATCATGTCTTTCAGAAATGCATTCCTGGCATTGCAACGAGTAAACCCCAAACATTTTAAGGAGGGGCTGTGGCAATGGCTAGCCGGATTTGCCGTCGATATCTGTGCTGAATATCACCAGCAGCGCTCCGGTCCTCTGCCTGAACGCGCGCAGATGGACCCGGGTGCCGACGGCTCAAAGCAGTTAAATCTGGAGACGACTATCATTGTCACGCCCCAGAGAGCCCAACACTGCTTAGCGAGCTTATCGGAGATACAGAAAAAGGTATATGTTCTTCGCCATCAGCTGGAGTTGAACTATAACCAAATCGCTACGGTTTTGAATCAACACCCGACCGATGTCATGGCATGGCTGTTCAGAGCACGGGTTCAGCTGGTCAAATGCCTGGGAAGAGGGTAGGCTGGTATTGATAGGAAGATCTATGGACTTCAGTCGGGTACGATTTCTTATACAGTTACAAACTGACCACGACCTCTCACCAGCGGATACACAGCAGCTTGAAAACCATCTTCTGACTGATCCCGATGGAGTAAAGTTTCAACAACAAATACTGCAGATTGCAGAAATAGCTATTGAGGTACCACTTTGCAAAGAGTACTTACCAGCCAATACAGAAGCCCTAGCAAGGAAAATCATGGAGCAGCTGCCAGAATCGAAGAAATCACCGTTTACCAGCCTGTTGGGTCTCTTTCAGGGGCTATTTAAACAGAAGGGTGTAAGGAAGCCGAAATCATCCGGCTCAAGGTTCCCACATGTGCGCCGGAGAAAGCCCGAGGCAGAGGAGGAACAAGAGGCCAACGCAGTACGCTTGCGCGGATTGAAGTTCTCAGAGCCGGCTGGCCGGCAGCAGCAGCGCGACACCGGCGGGTCGTTAGGCGAGAAGTTTGGAATTGCAGTACCAGACGAGGAGGCTACACCAGCAGGACAGGCACCGCTCAGTCTGGCAGATTCTATTCGGCGACAACTGGAAGAGAAGCAGTCACAAGGATTCAGAGCCACGCGGGCCAACAAGGAT
>CAYPBX010000027.1:0-11912 GCA_964409075.1 uncultured Candidatus Obscuribacterales bacterium | reverse complement strand
CCCGAAGGTAAGGTCGGCTGTAGTCTCCTCGAGCACGCCCGGGGTGTTTAATACCAGAATTCCGCGACGGCTGGCTGCTTCTACATCTATGTTGTCGAAGCCTACCGCAATATTGGCAATCAGCTTGAGGCGCGGGCAACGATTCATCAGGTCTTGGCTGAATTTATCAGTCAGCAGGCTGACAACAGCATCGCAATTGCCCAGGCGCTCCGCCAACTCCCCGACAGACAAAGCCTGCCCGGACCGATTGACATCCACGTCAGCACAGCGCTCGAGAGACTCCAGATGAAGCTCCCAGATGTCGATTGTGTTGCTTACAAGAACTTTGGGCCGCATAATTCGGGAAATGAAAGAGCCAGATAGCCTGATAATTCTAAGCCTTATAACTCAGGGGAAGGGCATTGATAACATCGCCGAAATCAAAATCGAGGTTAGCGCCCTTGTCTTGCCACAATACGAAATGAGGAGATTGCATCGATGATCTGGTCTGCCCCGACTTCCAATCGGTACCTGTTCACAGTGAAAGCGATTGATCAATGGGTTGACACACATACAAAAGTATGTATAATACAAGTATAGGAAAAGTTGCTTGGCTTGCTGAACGCATGCTCTATGGAAACTGCGCACAGCACCGCAAGCTGCCCTATGCGCGAGTGTTGCCCGGGGCCCTCGCGCAAAATACGGGGACAGCGTGTGCGGTTGTGTGGGCAGGCGGTTGTGTGGGCAGCGGTCAAAATCCAAGCGAAAAGGTACTGGGAGCATATCAATGACTGCAGCAGGACCTGTACGAGACGGCGAGGTAACATACGGAATTCAAGATAATGTCGAGGTCTCAGCAGTTGTCACCCTCTTCAATGAGCAGGAGAACATAGAGCCTCTGACGCGCAGTCTGATTCCAGCCTTCAGAGCCTGCCTAGGCAAAACAAAGTTCGAGCTGGTGCTGGTGCTCAACGGACCGCTTGATGGAACACCTGAAATTGCCTCCCGCCTGACCAGGGAATATCCCGAAATCACGCTTATGAGCGTTTACCCAAACCGTGGCTACGGCGGTGGATTACTCGCTGGAATCTCGGCTGCGCGCGGGCAGGTTGTCGGCTATCTGGACGGAGACCAGCAGCTTGACCCGGAAGAGGTCGCTTATATCTTCCGTGAAGCTGCAAGCACCAGCACCGATCTGGTCAAAGCCCGGCGAGTCTCCAGGCACGACGGTCTGCTCAGGCTGGCTATCAGCTCAGTCTTCAACTTGCTGTTTCGCCTCATGTACGGCGGGGCAGCCTGCGACATCAATGCCAAGCCCAAGGTATTCAAGAGGGCGACACTTGAAAAGCTTTGTCTCTCCTCTACAGACTGGTTTCTCGACGCCGAAGCCATGATCAAAGCCAGGCGGTTGGCTCTGACAGTTAAGGAGATACCGGTCGACTTTGGCAAGCGCAAGTTCGGCAGCTCTAACGTGCGCGTAGTGACTCTTGTAGAATTTCTAAAGAACATGTGGAAATACCGCAATGGCAATATCTAAGGTAATTATTCTTGCTGGTGGCCAGGGAATGCGGCTGCGCGAGGAGACCGAGTACCGTCCCAAACCGATGGTAGAGGTTGGCGGGCGTCCGCTTATCTGGCACATCATGAAGCACTACGCGCATCACGGTCACAGGGAGTTTGTCATCTGCCTGGGATACAAAGGCGAGGCAATCAAGAGCTATTTTCTCAACTTCGACTATTTCTCCAGCGATTTTACAGTCACGCTGGGCATGCCAGACAATATAACCTGCCACGGGCAGCAGCAAGAGTATGGCTGGTCAATCACGCTTGCCGACACAGGGCTTGAAAGCCAGACAGGCTGCCGGATTAAGCTGGTGGAAAATTATGTTCGCGACTGCGATCTCATTCTCCTCACTTATGGGGACGGACTCTCGGATGTTGATATCGGCGCTCTTGTCGAATTCCACCGCCGCCACGGAAAGATTGCTACCATAACCGGGGTTTCTCCGCCTTCTCGCTTCGGGGAGCTGGTAGTAGGAGATGGTGGCGGTGTCACCAGATTCAGTGAGAAGCCCCAGGTCAGTCAGGGCTTTATCAATGGCGGTTTCTTCGTCCTGGACAGGCGCGTTTTCAACTATCTGACTGCCGATCCAGAGCTGAACTTCGAGAAAGAGCCGCTGCAAAGGCTGGCTGAAGATGGAGAGCTCATGATGTATCACCATCCCGGATTCTGGCAGTGTGTAGACACAATGCGAGATCTGGTTCTCGTATCATCGCTATGGAAGAACCAGCAAGCTCCCTGGGTTACCTGGCGAAAGAGTTCCGGAGTTGCAGGCTTATGAAAGATCGCCGGGTGCTTGTCACTGGCGCAAGCGGCCTCCTGGGCGGCTGGCTATGCCGCACTCTTGTCGAGCGCGGCATAGAGGTAATCGGCACAGATAGAGTAAAGCGTCGCGGTGCCGTGGTCAACGATCTCGTCGACTCCATCGATTTTATCCAGGGAGACCTGGAGGATTACGACTTTGTTGTCAGAATCCTGAACGAGAGCCAGGCCCAGTTTATCTTGCACATGGCGGCCCAGGCTATTGTAGGTGTAGCCAATCGCAATCCGCTCTCCACCTTTCGCTCCAATATCGAGGCCACCTGGAATATTCTGGAAGCAGTGCGGCTTCTCAGGAGAGATACCCTGGTCTCCGGGCTGATCGTGGCATCCTCGGACAAGGCTTACGGGGACCAGGAGGATCTCCCTTATACGGAAGAATCCCCGATGCAAGGACGTTTTCCATACGACGTGTCGAAGAGTTGCGCTGACTTGATAACAAGATCCTACTATCATTCTTTCGGAATCCCGGTGTGCATCACTCGTTGCGCCAATCTATTTGGTGGTGGCGATCTCAACTGGAGCCGCATCGTGCCTGGTACTATACGGAGCCTGCTCAGGGGTGAGAGACCGATCATAAGATCCGACGGCACGCCGATTCGCGACTACCTGTATGTGAAGGACGCTGCCGAAGCCATCCTGATTTTATGCAAGCGCATGATCGAGGATAGATCGCTTCATGGAGAGGCCTTCAATCTCAGTATTGAGGAGCCGCTCTCCGTCGCCGAGATGGTGTCCCGAATTGCCCGCCTGCTGAGGAGGGAAGAGCTGGAGCCAATAATCGAGAATAGTGCTTGTCTGGAGATTCAAAAGCAGTATTTGAGCTCGCGCAAGTTCCGGGATCTCACCGGCTGGGAGCCCGTCTACCGGCTGAACAGAGGGCTGGAGGAGACCATCAAGTGGTACCGTGATTTCCTGCCTGGCTACGATCAAGCAGAACCCAGAGACACCAGCACGAGCACCCGAGGAGCAAATTAACAAGGATAGTCGAAGCTCATGTCACAATTCCAAGCCGCAAGGGAAGCTGATCGCAATCAAGACAGCCTTCGCCAGAAAAGAGTACTTGTGGTTGGCGGCTCAGGCTTTATCGGTGCGCATCTGGTATCAGCGCTTGCCGCCTGTGGCGCCAATGTAATTGCAGCGTCACGCAGCGCCAGGCGCATGTCCGCTGCCGTGGCAGAGTGGGAGAAGGTCGATGTGGCAGACCGGGGAGCGGTGGATCTGCTGATTGCAAAGGTCCGCCCTGAGGTCGTATACAATCTCGCGGCGCATGTAGGCGCCCGCCGATCCTTCCAGGATTACTTCCCGCATCTCGAGACCACCTTCGGTGGTGCGGTAAATCTTGCGTATGCGGTGCTCAGGCAATCGGTGCCGCTCATGATACAGGCAGGCTCATCGGAGGAGTACGGGGACGAACCGGTGCCATTTAAGGAAGATCAACCGCTCAAGCCCATCTCGCCGTATTCAGCCGCCAAGGCCGCAGCTACATCTGTCCTGCTCTCCGGCTTCCGCTCTTTCTCCCTGCCTGTCATCATCGTGCGCCCAACAGTCGTATACGGCCCCGGCCAGGATTCTGCAATGTTCATCCCCTCTCTTTTCAGGCATTACACCACACGGTCGACTCCCGCCTTGAGCAGTGGCGAGCAGAGCCGGGATTTCCTATATATCGACGACTTGATAAGAGCGCTGATTGAGCTCTGCGGGAGAACTGATCTGTGCGGATGTGTATTCAACCTCTCCTCCAACCGGGAATATAAATTGAAATCGGTCGCCGAGAAGGTGGCAGCCATGTGCCATTATCAGGGTGATCTCGGGCTGGGCAGGCTCCCCTACAGGCAACCGGAGGTGATGCGCCACCGGGCTACCTTCGACCGGGCAACCGAGGCTCTCGGCTGGAGACCGGAAGTCAGTCTAAAGCAGGGTCTGGGTTGTACGCTTGACTGGTGGCAAAGCCGCGGCAGCACTTCATGAGCACCCGGGCCCGCAACCTGCTGGCGGTAACTTACATGGCGCTTCTCGTGCTCTGGGCTGCCGGCTATTTCTTCCTCATCAGCAAGCTTCTGGTCAGGCATGAGCTCCTCTGGCATTTGAGCCACGGCTCTATTTTCTATGTCGATTTCTGCAACGAGTACATGGCCGGGCAGCTCGCTGCCGCCGGTGCCGACATCTATGACCGGCAGGTGCAGTTTCAGTGGTGGAATCGCTTCCTCAGCCCTTACCACATCGACCAGACCATATTTCTCCAGTCCCCACCATATTTTTTCTGCCTGATGGTGCCCTTTGGTCTCCTGCCTGCCGAGACCGCCTACATGGTCTACACGGTGCTCACGGTCGGCTTTGCCTGGATTTGCCTGGCATTGCTCCTGCACTCCCGCGGCAGCTTCACTCGCAGGCAGATCTTTGTTTTTATTGCCGCCACCACCGCCAGCCTGCCTGGTTTTGAGGCCTTGAGGCATGGACAGCTCTCCTGGTGGTTTCTTGGCATGTTCTGCCTCTACTGGCAGGCTCTGATTAAAGACAAGCCGTTTATGCTGGCGGCGATTCTCGCCTTTATATCGGTAAAACCGCAGTTTATCCCTTTTCTTCTAATCCCGCTCTTTGCAGGCCGCCGCTGGCGGGCTCTGGCAGCCTACGGGGCAGCCCAGGCAGCCATAATAGCGCTGGCGGGCCTAGTTGTCGGTTGGGATAACGTCTGGGGCTGGCCTGCCGTTCTCTTCCATGCCGAGACGACAGGCGAGGTAGTGGGAGTGAATCCAGCTTACATGGTCAACATCCGGGCTCTGCTGAGCCGGTTTCTGGACCAGGGACTGGCTTTGTCTATCAGCTTCGCCGCCACCGGCATCGGGCTTATCCTCCTTTATATCTGCTGGCGGGTAGCCTTCAACCGTCCGGGGCAGCTTGCCGCCTGGGCGATGTCCGCGACTGTGGTCCTGTCAATCCTGGACAGCCCGCACTGTCACCTTTTCGACTGCCTGCTCTTGGCCCTTCCTGCAGCGCTCACGGCACCAGCCTTGAGCCTCTTCGCGGCCCTGAAAGTCAAGCCGGCAACTTTGCGGCTCTGGCTGTGCGCTCTGATTCTCTATCCCCTGTTTGGCGTCGTTGTCTTCACCCTGCGTGAGATTATCCCGGGGCTGAAATACGAGTCCGCGCCTGTTATCGCCTACAATTTCATCCTGGCCATAGCGTGTGCCGGCTGCTTCCTGGCATTTGCGCGGGCAGGTGCGGGCAATTCTGCCGATATTAAGGAGTGATTTGTGGGCAATTAGCTAAGTAAACGCTAACTTAACCGCTGCCGGTTCATAGTGAGACAGTCGGCAGTTTGATTCATCCCCTGGCTTGAGGACGTGAAACACCACAGGAAGCTTAACCGGGCTTGCCTGTCCTAGCCAAGCCGCCTGAACCGGCAATCTGAGAGCATGCCAACGCCTGCCGTAAGTCACAATCAGGAGAGGCTCCTCGTTACAGGGGGTTGCGGGTTTATTGGCTCGCATCTCGTCCGGGCTCTGGTTAAGGCAGGCAAGACGGTTGTGGTTCTCGACAGCTTGCGTTACGGAAGCCTCGCCAACCTCAAAGAGCAGGCAGGCAGCTCGGTCGAGGTCATACGCTTCGAGATCGGCACGGACGACCCCGGGCTGCTGGGCGAGGCAGCTTCGGGCGCCAGCCACCTCTTTCACCTGGCAGCCGAGAAGCACAACCAGTCAATCGGCAGACCCTGCGAGCTGCTGAGAGCAAATCTAGAGGGAATGTACACCCTCATCGACTATCTGGCAGCGCGGTCTCTCAAGAAGGTCGTCTTCACCTCCTCGCTATATGCATACGGGCGCATGCAGCCACCGCCCTGCTGGGAGGATGAAGCGCTTGTTCCTGCCACAGTCTACGGCATCTCCAAAGCAGCCGGCGAATATCTGCTCAATCATTTCGCCAGCAAGTACGGACTGTCCTTCAATACATTACGGCTCTTCTTCATCTACGGGCCCGGGCAGGAACCTGGCAGCGGCTATAAGTCCGTGATTGTCAAAAATTTTAAGCGCATCCTCTCCGGCAAGCGCCCGGTGATTTTCGGAGACGGAACCCAGGCGCTGGACTACGTATATGTCGATGACGCCGTGGAAGCGCTCATTGCGGCGATGCAGTCAGAGATCTGCGGTCAAACCTTCAATGTGGCCTCCGGACAGGCGGTATCGATCAACGACCTGGTAGAGCTGATGCTTAAGGTTGCAGGCTCGTCACTGAGACCAGAGCATGGCCCTGCCGACTGGACGGCAGGTAGCAATCGGGCAGGCAAAAGGGAAAAAATAGGCAGGGAGCTTGGCTGGAGCCCAAAGACCAGCCTGGAGGACGGGCTCAAGGCTACATTCAACTGGATGAGAGGAGAATCCTGAAGATGAAACCCCGGCTATCTGTCGTCGTGCCCTGCTACAACGAGTCTCTGAATCTGCCGGAGCTGGTAGCCCGCATAGACAATGTTTTCAACCAGAAGCAGATCTACGGCGAGCTTGTGCTCGTCAACGACGGCAGCTTTGACAACACCGGTCATGTCATCGAAAAACTTGCACAAGAGTACACAACCGTGGTGCCAGTTCACCATGATTGCAACAAGGGCATCGCCGACGCCTGGCGCTCCGGCGTATCGCTAGCAAAGGGCACCTATGTCTGCCTGATCGACGCAGACCTCCAGTACTTGCCTGAAGACATCTGGCGGCTCTACAGGGAGATAACCAACACCTCATTCGATATGGTGCAGGGTTATCGCAGCAGCGTAGGGCGGGAGAAGGACTCCCGCTACTACATAAGCCGCGGGCTGAACGGCATCTTGAACGTGCTGTTCGAGATGCATCTCACCGACAACAAGTCAGGATTTGTAATCGCCCGCAAGGAAACCCTGGAGGACGTCCTCAGGCACCGCTACCGGTATCATTACTTCCAGACTTTCATCACTGTGTCGGCTACAGTCAGAGGTTACAGCATCAGGGAGATAGAAACCCTGTTTGAGAATCGCCGGGTCGGGCAGTCCTTCATGAGCGCCTTTCCCCTCCTGGTGATCATGCGTGTCTTTGCCGATCTCGTCAAAGCCTTCTTCGAATTCCGCATCTTCCCCAAGCGCGACGATCTGGTAGCGGAGTTTCTGTCCAGAAATCCGCGCATCAGACGGGACAGACAGCTGAGCGGTTGGGAGAGAGTGTGGTTCGAATTCTTTATTCTCACAACACCCCTGCACAAATGGATGATCACACGGCGGGCGCGCCTCTATTACGACGAGCTGAAAGAGAGCCAGTGGCTTGCGCCGGAGAAAATGAAAGAGCTGCAGGAGCTGAAGCTAAGGCGGCTCATCCAGCACGCCTATCAGCATGTCGGCTACTGGCGCCAGGTGCTCGATGAGGCAGGCATCGATCCTCACGCTATACGGACCATTGAGGACCTGTCGAGGCTACCACTTTTATCTAAAGATGATGTGCGCAAAAATCTCTACTTCGATATGCTCTCGGACAATCACGACAAATCCAAGGTGCTCAAGGTATCGACCAGCGGCTCCACAGGAGAGCCGTTCATCTGTTACGCCGACCAGCATCAGCTCGAGATCCGCTGGGCCTCCACACTGAGAAGCCTCGAGTGGACGGGCTATAAATTTGGTGACCGCTGTGCCAGGCTCTGGCACCAGACGCTTGGAATGACATTCACTCAGGTTTTTCGGGAGAGGCTGGATGCCTGGTTCAACCGGCGCCTGTTCGTTCCCGCCTTCGAGCTGTCCGATACCAATCTGGAGCTTTTCGTCCACCGCTTGAGGCAGTACAGTCCGGTCTTGATCGACGGGTATGCGGAGTCACTCAACTTTCTGGCGCATTACATCAGGAATCACGGGATCGAGGGGCTGCACCTGAAGGCCATAGTGTCGTCCGCGCAGTACCTGCCCGAGCAGAGCCGCTCCATTATCGAGGAGACCTTCGGTTGCAAGGTCTTCGACAAGTATGGCAGCAGAGAGTTCTCTGGTATCGCCTACGAGTGTGAGGCACATGACGGGCACCATGTTATAGCAGAGAGTTATATCGTCGAGATACTGAAGGAAGGGAGACCAGCAAGCCCTGGCGAAATGGGAGAGGTAGTAATCACGGATCTGAACAACTACTGCATGCCGCTCATACGCTACCGGGTCGGCGACCTGGCCCTGGCGATGGATAACAGTCAGGCGTGTGCCTGCACGCGAGGGCTGCCCCGGATCGGCAAGGTTGAAGGACGCGTGCAGTCGATCATCTTCGGTACCAACGGTACGTACATGCCTGGCACGTTCTTCGCCCATCTCTTCAAAGATTACGACCACGTGGTCAGGCAGTATCAGGTAGTGCAGGAGAGGCCCGAATCCATAACCTTGAAGATCGTCAAGGCAGGTAGATTCAACGACCAATCCTTCGCTGAGATCCTCGCCACGTTGCACAAGTTTCTCGGGCAGGACATGGTCATCGATGTTGAGTTTACCGACAAAATACCGATGGTGAGAACGGGCAAGCATGCTGGAGTGGTATCAAAATTGCCAATTGATTTTCAGAAGCTCGAGCCTGCCGCGTCTGCTTCCGGGCAACCGCCGCCATAAGCCAATGGGGTTGCGGTGCGGGCAGATTTTGACGACTTGCCCAACTCAACAGAATCCACTCCAGGAGCAATGCCTTGTCCCGATTAGTACCGATGCGAAATGCCTGCAGGCTCGCCGCCATGTGTCTCCCGGGCGATGCATGGCAGAGCGCTACGGACAGATCGGTCAGTCAGGGAAGACCCTTGATCGCGTACCAGGAGACCTCGCCCTTGAGGGGGCGGGGTTTGACATAATAAACAGCACTGGTTCTAGGAGCATTCAGCGTGGCGGATCGGTCGGCTAGATCGCAACGGCTTTCAAAAGACCTCTGGGCCGCATATTTTGCTCTGCTGGTCACCTGGGGAGTACTCAGTTATGCCAATCTGGGGTCAATCTATGCTCAAGGCAAGCTCTTTGCTTACCTGGATCGCGGCAGGCCGTACATAGCTGATTTTGTAAACATCTATAATGCAGGGGTGCTTGCGCGCCGCTGCTTGACTGAAAGGTTGGATGTATATGATCCTGCTGTTCAGGAAGCATCGTCCCGCAAACTGACTGGCGCTGTGGTGGCAGAGCAGCCTTTTTATCTCCAGACGCCGCCCTTCTTCTTCGCTCTGGCGCTACCGCTCTCCTATATGAGCCTGACAGATGCGTTTGTTTTGTGGAACCTTCTTGGCGTGCTGCTCCTGGCTATCACTACCATGGCGATATCCCGCGGCATTTTGGCAGGACGCTTCGCAACCAGCCTCGCCCTTGTTGCTGCCCTGGTATCCTTTCCTGCCTGGGTGGGGATACGTCAGGGCAACAGCTCCGTGTTGATCGTACCTGCCCTGATTATCTTCTGGTACCTCATGATGCGCAAGAAGCACTTCCTGTCCGGAATCGCGAGCGCTGCCTGCCTGATGAAGATTCAGTACCTGCCGGTGATTGCGCTGGTCGGATTTGTTTCAGGCAGAGCCCACTTCGCTGCCGGCCTGGCTGCTGCCGCCGTTATCCTCAGTGCTGTGACCATACCTGTACTGGGCTGGTCCAATATGGCAGGCTATCCTGCTGCGCTGACAGGCAGCCTTTCCGGTGCCACCATAAGCGGTGTAGCGGCTGAAATTATGCAAAATCTGCGAGGCGCACTTGCGCTGCTGCCCCTCGACAGCCGAATCGTCACGGTGGCGTCATTCGCGTTCCTCCTCATCGCCCTTGCTCTTGTACTTTGTATCTGGGTAACCTATGGTCGCACGTGCGACACTGGAGAAGACTTCCGGCTGAGAGCGAGCTTGACGGTACTGATCATGCTGATCTCCAGCCCGCATACTCACGCACACGACTACGCCATGATGGTTGTGCCAGCGGTCTGGTTATGGCAAGCTGCAGGCGCGTCTCAGGTGTCTGTAAGTTACGCGCGCATACTCAGGATCCTGGTAATACTCTTTCCGATTTTAAGCTGGGTCTTTTTCCTCTTCCACCCTGTGAGTATGGCTATGAGAGTCCAGCCCTTCTTCCTGTATGCAGTTGTTATGTGCGTGCTAGTAACGTGCCTGATGTTGAAGAGGCCGGCACCTGCTTCTAGCTGATCGCGGCCATATGTTGGGCGAGCGTCTCTTCTAGATGAGAGATTTCCGCCCTCATTCTGATCTCATCCCAGCCGAGCAGGACCCGCATCATTCCGGCCACCTTGCCTGCCGCCTCCAGGCACTGCCGCTGGTGGAGCAATCCCAGGCGTAGGCGTCGCATCAGAACGTCCTCGAGCGATACCGCCATCTCGTTGACAACGCAGAAGGGGACTTCAGCTAGGATCGGCGGAAAATCAGGGCAAATTCGCTCGGCAAGGCAGGGATCCTTTTCGACCATCTCCACGACCGAGTCCGCACAAGCACCATAGCTGGAGATGAGATGATCGAGAGTGGCAGGCTCAATAGAGGCCCTGCGGGCACGAGATGAGATGGCGGCGGTAACTGCGAGGTACTGCGCCTTGTCCTCAAAGCCGCCGAGCATCCTGGTCATGGTAACCGACGGCCTGTGCTTTCTTCCGACCAATCTTGCCAGAACACGATCAACAACCTCAGCGGACATAAGCCGATAGTTAGTGAGTTTGCCACCGGTCATGCCGATAATTCCGCCTGGTGCATTAAAGATCAAGTGCTCGCGGGAGATAGACGATGTGGCCTTCCCCCGCTGGCCCGTATCAGCCAGGGGCCTGAGGCCAGCGAAACTGCCGGTAATATCGGTACGCCTGAGTCTTCTGGCGCCCGCGTACGAGTTGACAACAGCCAAAAGATAGTCGACCTCCTGTCCTGTCGGTAGCGGGCAGTCCAGACTGCCTTTATAGGGGCTGTCCGTTGTTCCAACCATAAGTGAACGCTGCCAGGGCACCACAAAAACATAACGCCTGTCTGGCGTGGGGAGGAAGAGGGCGCTGTTGGTCTCAAAGGCAGAGGCAGGAACCATAATATGAATCCCCTTGGAAGGGGTTACATGGCGCGCCCAGCCAGGATCAGCTAGCCTCAACAGATCGTCCGACCAGACTCCGGCTGCATTCACAAAGGCACGCGCCCTGACAGTGAGATCCTGGGAGCTCACCCGATCATGGCAGGTAACGGCCATAACTGCGCCCGCATCCATCTCGAAGCCTGTGGCTTCGAGGTAGTTGACGGCAACCGCCCCCTGGCTGCAGGCGCTCTTAATGACCTCGAGCACCAGCCGGGCATCATCGGTGATGCAGTCATGGAATCGGAGACCGCCGGAAAATACTGCAGGATTGAGAGCCGGAGCAGCATGCAAAACCTGGTTGTGGCTGAGCCCTTCGTGTCGCCTGGCATCAGCAATATTCAAGGAGAGCATGTCATACAAGGTCAGCCCCAGCCTCGCCTTCAGAGAAAAGAAGAGATCGTCCCGGGGCAAAGGCAGGATGAAGGTGAAATCTCTCACTATATGTGGTGCCAGCTTCTCCAGGAGTGCGCGCTCCTGACAGAGCTCTCGCGTCAGCTTGAGCTG
>CAYPBX010000026.1:5785-11981 GCA_964409075.1 uncultured Candidatus Obscuribacterales bacterium | reverse complement strand
ACCTGTACAAGCGAGTTGTCCAGAAACTATCGGGTAGGGCTCAAGTTGGCGCAAGGCCTCGATCTGGCGACGATCCTCTCAAGTTTAGGCGCAACAGCCGAGGGTGTGACTACCTGCCAGGCGGTTTGTGAACTTTCGAAAAGTCTGGAGATTGAGCTACCCATCTCAGCTCAAGTTAACGGCACACTGAAAGGCCTGATAACACCTGCTGCCGCCATTGCCAATCTGATGGGCAGGCCGCTTTCCAGGGAATAAGCTGGTAATACGATATTCGTGAAGGAGAGGTTCGATGGCGACAAGACGCGTTCTCATGCTCTCCTGGGAGTATCCGCCCCGGGTGATCGGCGGCCTGGCCAGAGTCGTCGAGGAGCTCTCGCAAGCCTTGTCACAGCTCTCCTGGGAGGTGGATGTACTTACTGCCGACCACCCCGGCGCCGCTGAGCATGAGATAGCCACTGGCATAAAGCTTCACCGAGTCAAGACGCAGACTGATCCGACGCCGGATTTCCTCACCTGGGTGCACAGGCTCAATATTGGCATGCTCCAGTACGCCATCAAGCTGCACCAGGAGCGTCCCTTCTCTCTAGTGCATGCTCATGACTGGATGGTAGCCGATGCTGCCTGGGTCTTGAAGACCGGCTTCGACCTGCCGCTGGTCGCCACCATTCATGCTACCGAGCATGGCAGGATGCATGGGCTGTGGACCGATCTGCAAAGATACATCCATCAAATGGAATGGCGCCTCACCTTCGAGGCCTGGAGGGTAATCGTCAACAGCCGGCATATGCTCCTTGCACTGCAAAATCTCTTCAATCTGCCGGCAGACAAGCTTGTCGTAATCCCCAACGGAACAGATCCGCATAAATTTGACGAGCAACCAGATCTGGCATCACTGCGAGCGCAGTACGCGAGCCCGGAGAATCGCATAGTTCTTTTTGTAGGGCGCATGGTTCTCGAGAAGGGCATCCAGGTTTTGCTCGAGGCGATACCACATATAGAGCCAGCCTACCCCGGCACTCGCTTCCTCCTGGTCGGCAGCGGCTACTACCTGGAGGAGCTCAAGGCGCAAGCGGCAGCGCTCGACATCTCGCAGCAGGTGAGCTTTCTCGGTTATGTCTGCGACGCTGACCTGATGAGATACTACCGCATAGCTGATGCCGTTGTGATACCAAGCCTTTACGAGCCGTTCGGTATCGTAGCGCTGGAGGCGATGGCAGCCGGAGTGCCTGTCGTCACCTCCGATGCCGGCGGCTTGACCGAGTTCGTTGAGCATATGAAAACCGGCATTACAACTTACAAAGGCGATGCTTCCAGTCTAGCCTGGGGAATACTGACGCTCTTCCGAGACCCCGAGCTGGCAGATCGATTGAGCCAAAGTGCGCGCCGTAAGGTCGAGGAGGTGTTCAACTGGCCGAAAATTGCCCGCACCACTGAAGAGCTCTACAGGCGTATACTTGAGGAGTCTCAGGATGCTCATCGCTTACGGCAGAGAAGAGACGCTGCCCCTGTCCGCGCTGCTGAGGTCGTCAGGCCTGAGGTTTAAGAAGATACCGTACAGCAGCCGGGAGTGGCGCGCCGTGGAGGCAGGATGACGATGAAGGCAGTAATCATGGCCGGCGGCTCGGGGACAAGATTGAGGCCCCTGACCAGCCATCTACCCAAGCCGATGGTACCGGTTGCCAACCGCCCCATGGCTGAGCATATAGTCGAGCTGCTTGCAAAACACGGCTTCACCGACATTATCTTTACCCTCCACTATCTGCCACAGCTCATCGAGGACCATTTCGGCGACGGCTCGGATTTTGGGCTCACCATCGACTACTCGGTGGAGGAAGGAGCGCCACTGGGTACAGCCGGGTGCGTGAAAGCAGTTCAAGATAGACTGACCGATTCTTTTATCGTCATATCCGGCGACTGCTTGACCGATATCAACCTGACTGAAGCCATCAACTTTCACAAACAGGTGGGCTCGAAGGCCACCATAGTGCTCAAGCAGGTAGAAAATCCGCTTGAATACGGCGTTGTCATCACAGACAAGAAGGGCCGCATCCAGCGCTTTCTGGAAAAGCCCGGGTCAAGCGAGATCTTCTCCGATACAGTCAACACCGGCATATACATCCTGGAGCCGGATGTGATGCGCTATGTGCTCATGGCGCACGAGCAGGACTTCGCAAACGATCTTTTCCCCCTTCTCCTTCTGCAAAACGAGCCGATGTACGGCTATATCGCAGACGGATACTGGTGCGATATTGGCAATCTGCAAGTATACAGGCAGGCACACAAAGATGTCCTCGAGAACAAAGTGAGGCTCGACCTGGCGCTGCCGGAGATAGAACCAGGTATCTTTGTCGGCGAAGGAACGCAGATCGATTCCTCGGTCAAGCTCAGGCAACCGCTGATCATCGGCAAGCACTGCCGGATAGGCAAAGATGTAGAGCTTGCCCCCTACACAGTCGTAGGCGACAACGTGGTTGTGCAGGAGAAAGCGAAGCTCTCACAAGCGGTCGTCTGGTCGAACGCTTACATAGGTACACAGGCAAACCTGGTCGGTTCGGTCGTGGCCAACAGCGCCACCATCCAGCGTGGGGCCGAGGTTCTCGAAGGAGCTGTAATTGGCTCCAATACAGCAGTGGGCAGACAGGCCATAGTAAGCCCGGAGGTGAAGATCTGGCCCAACAAGAGTATCGAAATTGGCGCCAGGGTCAACTCGTCGGTTATCTGGGGAATAAAGGCACCAAGATCTTTGTTCGGCGCACACGGCGTGCGGGGCGTCGCCAACGTCGATGTGACTCCCGAGTTTGCAGTGAATCTCGCAGCCGCCTACGGCGCGACCGTCAGGAGCGGTCCGGTACTGGTTTCCCGCGACCACTGGCCGGTAAGCAGGATGATCAGCCGGGCCATAATCGGCGGACTCATGTCAGTCGGGATCGAGGTACATAACCTGGAAGCGATGCGCCTGCCGGTTGCCCGTTATTATGTCAAGACCCAGCGCGCCACAGGACTCATTCACACCCGCATCTCGCAACGAGAGCCCGAGAGGGTATCGATTGAATTTTTCGATCGCGACGGCATCGCTATTACCAGGGGCATGGAGCGCAAAATTGAATCAACTTTTTTCAAGGAGGACTTCCCTCGCTGCCACCCGTACGACATCGGCGACATAGTCTATCCATCGCGAGTTCGAGAGTATTACATGGCTGAGTTTCTGCAGCATATCAAAGGCCAGGTCTTTGAGAAAGATCAGGTGCCGTTTTGTATCGTCCCCGGCTCCACTTATACGCGCAAAACCAAGGACGGCACGATGACCAGGAGGACTCCCAAGCTGGTGGTCGACTATGCCATGGCCGAGACCAACGTGATTCTGCCGGAGCTTTTAGGGCAGCTGGGCATCGAGACAGTGGTCCTCAATGCCTCACTTAGAAACACTCCTCCCAAGCAGGAAGAGCGCATAGGCATGCGCAAGCAGTTGACCGATGTCGTCAAAGCCTTGTCAGCCGACTTCGGCGTGCAGATCGGTCGCAACGGAGAGCAGGTTACGCTGGTGGACGAGAACGGTCAGATAATAAGGGGAGAGCTTCTGCTGGCAACCGTGGCTGATATTATTCTCCGCGACAAGCCAGGCAGATCCATAGTTGTGCCTGTGAATGCCAGCTCTATAATCGAGCGCATAGCCCAGCGCTACAAATCGACCGTGGTGCGTTGCAAGGCCTCCGATACAGCAATCGGCAGCACCACCGCTGGCCTGGCCGAGGCAGTGCTGGGGGGCAGCGCCAACGGCTGTTTTATTTTCCCTGAGTTTCAAAACGGCTACGATGCGATGTTTACAACCGGGCAGGTGGTGGAGCACCTGACCTATCAGGGACGTACCCTCTCGCAGGCGGTATCGGAGCTGCCACCACTTTATTACCAGGTCGACTCGGTGCCCTGCCCCTGGGAGCGCAAGGGACAGGTCATGCGCCTGATGATGGAGAAGCACCAGAGCAACACCATAGAGCTTACCGACGGGGTCAAGGTGTACACAAACAGCAACCAGTGGGTTCTCATCCTGCCGGATGCAGTCGAGCCGCTGGTGCATGTTTTCGCCGACGGTACCGACCTGGATCACACCGCAAAAGATCTCAATGAGTTCACGGAGCTGGTCCGTTACCTGCAGCGTACCTGAAGAGAAGCGCGCGACCAGGCAGTGCGGACCGCGGGCAGCCTGGCACCACTCCGATCAAGCGAGGTGGAGCGCTCGGACCCACGAGCGCGCAGCCGAGCGTATCAGGGCCGAGAGCGCGACGGGCAAGCGCTCGAAGCGATTACAAACGATTTAATGTATGTTTTAGGTGGTAATAAGTCGGTAGAGGGAGCAGCATGTTGACAGAAAGGCCTAAACGCCAATTAAAATGTGCCGCACGGATCGAGCCTAAGGGCAACTGCCCGCACCGCTTGGCATGAACGCTGCCCGGCAAATCGGGTTGCTTGCACATAATGCTTGAACCCACCCAGACCGGCAGGAGATTGAGCTGATGCCTAATCCTGAGACATTCAAGAGGCTTCTGGCTGAGATGGCAGAGCAGGAAATGCTTGCCGACGAAGAGGTCAGGGCTGTCGAGGAAAAGCTCAAAGAGCTTGAAGTCCGCATCGACGAATGCAACGCCCGCCTCGAGCTGGTGGCAAAGGACCGGCAGGCAATCATGGCTATGATGCAACGCTACAGCTCAGACGGACACAAAGAAGCGGGCGCCAGAGAGACAGAAGCTCTGCTGAGCGCCGGGCGGGCAAAGAGCAAAGAGGCGAGACAGAAGTCAAGCCGGACAGAGCCCAGTCCGGTCGATGACAGACGAGCCCCGCCCAGGAAGCCAGAAAAGTCCGAGCCAGAGGAGCTTCATGCAGGGCAGCTAGAAGCGGAAATAGAGACCGTAGCCGACAAGGAGCCTGGAGCCAGCAAGAGCACCGGTATCGAGGAAGATACGAAGGACATAGAGGAGGCGCTAAAGAACCTCTTCAGCGAGGACAGCAGCCCTTGATTAAAACCCTGGTCATACAGTGACCTGGTGGCTTTGCTAACATAACAGCCGCCTTTACCAGGCATTTGTATCCTTGCCGCCCCTGATTGATCGCTTAAGGCCAACGGTCTGCTTTTTCCCAGATGAAGCAAGTTAACTCCATGATGGCCGGCATAGTAGTGGAGATACTGGTTGGTCCAGGAGATGCAATCTCAGATGGCCAGGATGTGGTGATTCTCGAGTCGATGAAGATGCAGCTCCCGGTGCCGGCCAGCGCCTCCGGCACCGTCCGCGAGGTAAAGGTAAAGTCCGGCGATTTCGTCAATGAAGGTGATCCGATCCTTCTAATTGACTGACAGATAAAATGGGTCGCCTGGTATGCTGGACAACTTGCCCGACAGAGTCAAGATTTTCGAGGTGGGCCCTCGTGACGGCCTGCAGAATGAACCGCAGGTAGTGCCCTCCGACGCCAAAGTAAGGCTTATAGAGTCGCTGGCCGGAGCAGGACTGAAGCACATTGAGGTAACCTCCTTCGTCAGTCCCAAATGGATTCCCCAGCTGGCTGACGCAACCGAGGTCGCGCGCAGGCTAAGGCTGCCTGAAGGGGTTTCCACATCGGCTCTGGTTCCGAATATGCAGGGCTACGAGGCAGCAAAAAAGGCTGGGCTCAAGGAGATCGCCCTCTTCATGTCTGCCACGGAAAGCCACAGCCACAAGAACATCAACAAGAGCATCGCTCAAGCCCTGGAGACATTAGCTGAGGTAGCCAGCCAGGCCAGGAGGGACAAGCTCAGAGTACGAGCCTACATGTCGGTCGTCTTCGCCTGCCCTTATGAAGGACCCGTAAGTCCAGATCAGGTAGCAGCTCTAGTATCACGGCTCCTGGAGATCGGAGTCGATGAGATCTCGCTTGGTGATACCATCGGAGCAGCAAATCCGCTACAGGTAGTAAACCTTCTCAGGCTCGTCAGCCAGGAGATCGACATCGCCGCACTAGCCCTGCATCTCCACGACACCCGCGGAGTCGCGCTGGCGAACGTAGTGGCCGGTCTTGACTCTGGCATTCGCATATTCGACTCATCGATAGGCGGCATGGGAGGCTGCCCATACGCACCAGGGGCTGCAGGCAACCTGGCTACAGAGGATCTTGTTTATATGCTCGAGGAGATGGGAATTACAACGGGCGTGAATCTTGACAGGCTGGT
>CAYPBX010000026.1:0-5775 GCA_964409075.1 uncultured Candidatus Obscuribacterales bacterium | reverse complement strand
AGATTGTCGCCAGGCAGCTACCGGGAAGATACCTGAGGGCAGCTTCTGCCACTGTCGACAGAAAGCCTGACGCAAAGCTGGAGAGGGCAGCAGGATGAGCGATCTCCTCTTGGTTGAGAAGGAGCCGCCGCTTATCTGGCTTAAGCTCAACCGCCCGCAGGTTCTCAACAGTCTCAATCGCGAGCTTCTCAAGCAACTCCTCTCGGCTGTCCAAACAACCTCCTGCGACAGCCAGACCCGGGTTGTAATTATCACCGGCTGCGGCACCAGAGCATTTTCAGCTGGAGCGGATCTCTCTGAGCGATGCAGCATGAGCGATACGGAGGTCATCGACTATATCAATCTTATCCAGGCAACGATGCGCGCAGTGGAAACGCTACCGCAGCCTGTTATAGCAGCCATCAACGGCGTCGCTTTCGGCGGCGGCACGGAGCTGGCACTGGCATGCGACTTGCGTGCCATGGTGGAGGAGGCAAGCCTCAGGCTGACGGAAGTCAAGCTCGGTATCATCCCTGGTGCCGGTGGCACGCAGCGCCTGCCGCGCCTCATTGGAAAATCCAGGGCCAAGGAGATGATTCTCACGGCCAGGCCCGTATCAGCCCGGTGCGCCGAGGAGATTGGGCTGGTCCACAAGGTCATACCGTCAGGGACGGCAGGTGACGGGCCCTTCCATCAGCAGCTGACAGCAGAAGTTAGGGGCTGGGCACGCGAGATTGCCGAGGCGGCTCCTCTTGCCCTTGCGCAGGCAAAATGGGCCGTAGACCAGGGCTGCGACCGTGACCTGGAAGCTGGCCTGGCCGTAGAGACAAAGGCTTATCTTCAACTTATCAACAGCAAGGATCGCCTGGAAGGGCTGGCAGCCTTCAAAGAGAAGCGCCAGCCAGTCTACCAGGGCAGCTGAGAGGCATGAGGCCCTTTCCCTGACGAAACTTTCATCAGAGCGCAACCGGGAGATCGGGACAGACTGGTCTGTAACATTTAAACTTTAAATCTACTCCCTGCGATGAAAAGAGAAGTGGAAACAAGCTTACGCCTGCTGTCAGCACCAGTCCTGTCCCGCAGCGGCTCTGGACTGAAATCTGAGCAGGGAGAGACCGGCCACCCGGCTCTGGTCGCGCCTCGTGCAAGAGAGAGCCTGCCTCTTCCTGTCACCGGGCTGATCCTCTGCGGTGGGCGCAGCAAGAGAATGGGCAGGCCGAAGGCATTTCTTCCCTTTGCCAGACGGACTATCATCGAGCACATATTAAATACCATCCGCAATCTTTTTGACGAAATCTTCCTGGTCACCAACGACCCGGATAGCTGCTCGCACCTGAGCGTGAATGTAGTCAAGGACATCCTCCCCTACCGAGGTCCCTTGGGTGGGATTCTCTCCGGGCTTCTAGTTTCCAAAAACCCGCATGCTTTTGTCCTCGCCTGCGACATGCCGCTTGTCTCCCGCCAGCTCCTGCGCTCTATGTCCAGCGAGCGCCACCAAGCCGATGTTGTGGTCCTTGCGCATAAGGGAGTCATCGAGCCCTTGCTGGGCATCTACTCCCAGAACCTGATCAAGCCGCTGGAGGAGTCACTATTTGCTGGAAATCTCACAGTGGCAGACTTCCTGGTCGGGCTGAAGGCCAAGACCTGGGAACTGGATACATCAGCCCTGCCCGCAGGCGAGCTGCCACCCTACTTCAATGTCAACACGCCCCAGGACTACTCCCGGGTTTTGCGAACGACCAAGTCGCAGATCTTCTGAGAAGAGGAGATGCACGCAGCGCCTCCAACATGCTATGCCCAGCGAGGCGCAGGGTTCCAGCTCCCGATTTCAATTTGCTGATGTCAAGTGGGTCATTGATGACCCAAACATCTTCTGGAGCGCACGATGAAGGATATGGGCGGAGCGACACATACTCAAGAGAGGCGCAGGACGCGGGCCCACGCGTCCGGAGCAGAGCGTGACGGCAGCGGAGAGCGCGCCTGCGGCGCGCTCGGAGCGATTAGAGATGTGTTGTGCCCAGGGAGTGGAGCGCAGCGCTCGGGCCCACGAGCGCGCAGCGGAACGTGTGAGAGCGGAGCGCCACGTAGTGGCGACAGAGCGACTACAGAGAATGGCGCAGCAAAACAGCTGCCAGGCCGCCGGCAGCCAGAGCCGGACCGAATGGGAAGGGCTTCGAAACCCTTGTGCCAACAGTGAGCACTCCCAGCATACCACCCACCAGCAGTCCGACTGCACTCATCGGTAGCCAGAGCGAGGCGATCGCCTGAAGCGCGAATAGCTGCCCGGTCCCGGCAGTAAAAAGCAGCATGAGCGCAAAACCTGCTGAGGCTCCCAAAAGCGCCGGCCGCACGCTCTCCTTGAGAATGCCCTGTTTGTGCATCTCCAGGAACATATAGATCATGCCCATGAGAGTCCCGACCAGAAAAGCGACAACCAGAGCAACTGCCAGGCGCTGCCAGCCCAGCCAGGCCGAGATGACAGCCGCCAGAACAGCATCGCCGCCGCCCATGACCTCAACCTCCTCCTCCTCACCACCACCAGCAGACCTTGAGCCCATCTGCATGGCGCTGTCAATCTCTTCGCACGCCTCCTGGCTATCCACCGACAATTCGTTGCCACCCTTGTGAAAGGCAAGATAGACTTTTAGCCCGTAATGGGCTAAAAAATCAAAAATTATATAGCTTGCACCCACGCCAGCAAGCGCTCCGGCCAGGTCGTGCCGGACAGAGCCGGAATAAAGGAGTCCCAGGAGCATGGAGGGGTAGGTTATATCGTGGGGAATGAGCTTGGCGCGAAAGTCTGTAATAGTCACCGCCACAAGCGTAGAGACAAAGACAGCCATGGCCAGGAGATCGATGGACAGAGAATAAAACCTGAACAGAACAACGAAGGCAACGCCGGTAAAAAGCTCGACAAACGGATACTGCCAGTGTATGCGGCTGCCGCAGGCAGAGCATCGCCCTTTGAGCAGCAGATAGGAGATGAGCGGCAGCCTCTGCCACAACTTGAGCGGAATGAGACAGTCAGGGCACTTAGACGGCGGATGCAGGACCGAAACGCCGGCCAGAGATCTCAATGCCAGAACATTGAGGAAGCTCCCTAGAGAAAGCCCTGCCACAAAGGCCACAAGCTCAAGACAAAGATCGGGCGGCAATGATGCCATGCCAGTGGCGTCCACCTCTTATCGGCTGACCAGGATGTGCTGGTCATATCCCGCTAAAGATACACCGACAGCAGGCAGACCGAAATAAAGAGAGATCATCCCTGCGTGCTCTTCTGGCTGCCGGACTTCCGGCTTTGCGTAATTATCTTGTGCAGCTCAGCAGTTGCTGCTCTCAGCCGCCGCGACACCTGCATCTGAGAGATGCCCAGCCGGCGGGCAACCTCCGTCTGGCTGAGATCCTCATAGAAGGTAAGCTGCACGACTTCACGCAGGCCGTTCCGCAACTGCTTGATAGCCTCGGCAAGCATGAAGCGATCTTCTTTAGCGATCTGATTGCTCTGGTACTTGCCATCGATCAGAGTGTCGATCAGGGACTGCTCGGAACCAGCATCGTTTGACAGCGCCTGATCAAGCGAGATGAGCGTGCGCCGGCGATCAACCTCGTAAGCCTCATTAACCCGGCTCACCGGTATCTCAAGCTCGGTGGCAATTTCATAATCGGTCGGCTCCCGTCCCAGCCGGGCAGTTAAATTCTGAACCAGCCTGTTAATACGAAAAGAGAGCTCCTGCAGCTCACGCGGGGCTCGGATCATCGCTGTCTTATCGCGCAGGTAGTGACGTATCTCCCCGGTGATCAGGTGAGTAGCATATGTCTGAAATTTGGCGCCCGCGTCAGACTTAAACTGATCCACTGCCTTGATGAGCCCGATAGAGCCAACCTGGATAAGATCCTCCACCGGGTCGGTGGAGCGCCGGGCAAGGCCGTAGGCGATGCGCTTGACCAGCGGCAGCGCTGCCTGAATAATGTCGTCTCTCAAATCCGGGTTACGAGTCCTGGTATATTGCGATAGCCAGCGATGGATCTGGTCGCCACCTCTGGTACTTTTGCTGACCTTTCCGGAACCCGATCTCGCCTGTTTTGCCTGCAAGTGCGCCGGTACCTCAAGAGCAACGATAATCATATTCTAGGACAATCGGCGCCAATCTACAAAAATGTCAAACCTAGGCGCTATAGCCGGTAAAGATGGCAATACAGCCAGGAAGGTCAGAATTAGTCCTTATGAGCGGCGCTGACGGATCCGTTTTCAGGGGGAGCCACCCTTAAAATCTCCTCCGGAGTTGTCAGACCATAAGCAGCCAGCCGGAGACCATTATCTCTAAGCGAGGCGATCCCTGCCTTCCTGAAAGCAGAGCCCGGATGCGGATTACTGGCGATCAGCTCACGGATCTCGTGTGTGATCCGCACCGCTTCGAAGACACCCACCCTCCCTTGGTAACCTGTATCGTTACAGCTCTGGCAGCCTTTGCCGCGCCTGAATACAACCGCCTCGCCCTGGTTGACCAGGCTGCGCAAATACTCCCGGATCGCCGCTCCAGACCGGCTGGAATCCCCCTCACTCAGCCCCAGCGACTGCATAACTTGACCGGGCGGAGCGTACTCCTGGCTACACTCCGGGCAGACCCGTCTTACAAGCCGCTGGGAAACCAATCCTTCCAGAGCGTTTGCTGCTGCCGAAAGCCCGGCAGTCATCGCTGCCAGACGTGTCAAGGCCGATGCACAGTCGTTTGCAGCAATCTCGCTGATGACCCTGAATCCAGCATAGGCAGCCTCCAGAGCAGCTCCAGCCGATTTTGCGTCAGTTATCTGCCCGGTGACGAGGATATCTGGATCCTGCCTGAGCGCAGCCTGAATTAATGAGGCATGATCGGCAGCAGCCTCACCCTGGACGTTGACTCTTGCTACATGGCCTAAAACATAGCTTGCCTGATTGTCAACACAGACAATGCTGACCTCCGGTGAGAGTTGATCGCCCAGCGCCGAATAGACAGTGGTGGACCTGCCGGAACCGGCAGGCCCGGCAAACAAGACCATTCCGGATGAGCTATTCAGCATCTGGCGGACAACAGACAGCAGGCCGGAATCGAGAAGCAGCTCCGCCAGGCGACAGGCAACGCCAACCTGCTTGACGATCTTCATGACAAGACGATCGCCGTCTCCTATAGGCAGGATAGACAAAGAGACATCGAAGCGCGCACCATCCCTGCTTACCTGCATCCGCCCGGTTGGCGGTATCCCGTAAGGGGGAAAATCGAGCCCGGCCATCTCCCTATACGCAGAGTCGAGCAAAGGAGCCAGCTGCCCTGAGAGCCGCCTGTCCACGCGCAGAATGCCGTCCAGGCGAAAAGCAACGACAAGCTCATTCCCGGCCGGCTCCAGGTGCAGGAACGAGGCACCGCTGCTGATTGCTTTAGCCAGAATCTCCCTGGCAAGCAGGTCTGGGTCTTCCGTCTCTAGCTTCGCCTCATCCTCATCTTTCGTCCCTGTTTCGTACTCAACAAGGTCCAGATCGACCACTGCCAGACCACTGCCTGTGCATGAAGCCGAAACGCTCGTGCCAGCGAGCCCTGCCGGCAGCCCAGCAGCCATCTCTCCTCCTGACGGTTGCGCACACCCTTTCAGATAGCCTGTCTCAAGAAACTGCTGGAAGTCATCCCCCACGCAGACCACAGCCTTCACCTTGAGGTGACCGAGATGACCTTTGACCGCAGCCAGGGCAGACCGGTCAGCCGGGTCTACCATGGCAACCGTTACCCTTTCGCCTTCAAGAGCAATCGGCACCACCTGGTGCCC
>CAYPBX010000025.1:10442-12070 GCA_964409075.1 uncultured Candidatus Obscuribacterales bacterium | reverse complement strand
CCATTCCGCCCCTCCTTCGACTGTCTGGTATGCTCCGATCTGGTGATGAAGGCAGCAACAGGCATGCCTGAGGCAATGCCTTTAGCCATCAGCATGACATCAGGCTCGATACCAGAGTATTCATTAGCAAACATTCTGCCTGTCCTGCCGAAACCAGTCTGCACCTCGTCGACAATCAAAAGGATCTTGTAGCGTTCAGCCACCGCGCGCAAGCGCGTAAGGAAGCTGGCAGGCGGAATGATATAGCCGCCTTCGCCCTGCACCGGCTCGACGATTATGGCTGCTACCTGCTCCGGGCTGACGAATTGATGAAAGAGCGCCTCCAGCTTGCCCAGGCAAAATTCAACGCATGCTTCTGGATCAGCGCTCATGCCTGAGCGATAAAGATAAGGGAATGGAGCCGTGAAGACAGGCCCGGGCAGCGGCTCGTATCTCTCCCTGTAGTCCAGTTTGGAGCTTGTCAGCGCCGTAGCGAAGAAGGTGCGCCCGTGGAAAGCCCCCTGGAACGCTATGACAGCAGGTCTGCCGGTGACATAGCGGGCCAGCTTGAGCGAGCCTTCCACCACCTCGGCTCCTGTATTAGCCAGAAAGACGGATTCCAAGCGTCCCGGGCTAATTTCAGCAAGTTTCTGGGCAAGCTCGATGTAGCGCTCATGGTGAGTGACCACCGAGACGTGCATGAGCTTCTCCGCCTGCACGCGCACAGCCTCAACCACTGCCGGATGGCAGTGCCCCAGGTTGTTGGCGGCAATGCCGGAGGTGAAGTCGAGATAGGCTGTGCCGTCGGAATCCCAGAGGTAGGAACCGGCGCCTTTCTGAGCAACCACAGGCCAGTACCGGGACGTTACCGGATTTACAAAACGCTTATCCAGTGACAGGTATTTCTCATTTCCTCTGGAAGTCTGAGTGGTCACCATGCTCAACTCCTTTTTTCTTATCGCTCCGCTGCCCTGGCGTGGTAGCCGAGAACGTTGCGCCTGCCTCCGCGAAAGGGAGATCCGGAGCGCCCTGATCATAACCCATCTGCCCGCCAGAGGTCCTGAGCCGGCTGTCCGGTCAGAAACATAGAGGCCCGGCTTCGTCAAGCGTTAAAACCACAGCTGAGCTAAAGGCAGAGCGAGAGCGCGGCCCCTGATACCATCTCCATTCAACGAAGCTTTGACAGCGCCCCGGCGAGGGTACCGAGCCGGGAGAGCGCAGCATGGCAAAGGCAGCGACTATGGACTAGCAGCAGCCCGACAAGCAGAAGCTACCGCAGACAATTGTCAAGTTTGTACTATATGAGATACATAGTCGGTTTTATGTGAGAAAGGCTAAACCTCAATGACATCGCATATTAAAGGCTCTCTGGCAGACTGGCTTATTTTGGGGCTGCTTATCGTCACCTCGCTTACACTCTTCCAGTTCATGAGACGCTGGCACAACCATGAGCTCGAGCTGCTCAGTGTAGTGAACGAGAGGCTCATGAGAATAGAGAGGCAGATTAGCCAACATACAGGGCCCGCCGAGACCACCTCAAAAAGCCCGTAAATCTTAGTCGGGCTCCCATAAACTAACTTTGGCAAGCGCCTAGCCGCCGGGCGGCTCTGGTATTGTAAATTTGGGCTTCCCGACTAATTTCAGGCAAA
>CAYPBX010000025.1:0-10432 GCA_964409075.1 uncultured Candidatus Obscuribacterales bacterium | reverse complement strand
TCAACTTTCGCAAACCTGCAGTGTTTCTCTTTGCATGCTTGCTCCTGCCTTTGCTTATCGCTTCCGCTTTGCGGCCTGCCCGGCTGAAAGCAAGCGCCAGGACTTCATCCAGATGCGCAACAGGTACGAGTTGCAGCTTCTGCTTGACATAGTCCGGAATATCCTCCAGGTCCTTCTCGTTTGCGCTCGGGAAGACGACAGTTTTCAGCTTGGCCCTTACGGCTGCCAGCACCTTCTCCTTCAGCCCGCCCACAGCCAGCACGCGGCCTCTCAGCGTTATCTCGCCGGTCATGGCCACATTGCTCTTTGCCGGGCGCCTTGTGATTGCCGAGATAAGCGCACAGGCGAGCGCCACGCCGGCCGACGGCCCGTCTTTGGGAATGGCGGCTTCCGGGATGTGCACATGCACATCCATGGTCTCCTGGAAGCCAGGATCTATGCCCAGCTGTCCGGCATGGCTGCGGATATAGCTGAAAGCCGCCTGGGCTGACTCCTTCATCACCTCGCCCAGTTGGCCTGTCAGCTGCAGGCGGCCCTTGCCAGGCATGATGTTAACTTCAATAGTCAGCGTCTCGCCGCCGGTCTCGGTCCAGGCCAGGCCGGTGATTATGCCTATCTGGGCGCCACGCGCCTCCAGGTCACGCACCACCTTTGCCGGCCCCAGATACCTGCTTACCACAAGCGGGGCTACTCTTACTGCCTGCCGCTTGCCGGTGACGACCTCGGTTGCCACCTTGCGGCAGACTGTAGCCAGATTCCTCTCCAGGGAGCGCACGCCTGCCTCGCGCGTATATTCCTGAATGATCTTTCTTATCACGGAGGTTGAGAAGGTAAGCTGGACCCTTTTCAGCCCGTGCTCAGCCAGGAGCTTGGGCAGAATGTGCAGCTCGGCAATTTTAATCTTCTCCTCCTCCGTGTATCCGGAGATGCGTATGACCTCGAGCCGGTCGAAGAGCGGCCGCGGCACGTAATCAAGAGCATTGGCTGTAGCTACGAAGACAACCTCCTTCAGTCCGAAAGGAGCGTCCAGGTAATGATCCGTGAAGTTCTCGTTTTGATCCGGATCAAGCACCTCGAGCATGGCAGCGGTCGGATCGCCCAGGTAGCTGCGGGTCATCTTCTCGACCTCATCCAGCAAGATGACCGGGTTTTTCGTGCCTGCCTGTTTAATAGCCTGTATTATTCTCCCGGGCATAGCGCCGATGTAGGTGCGCCGGTGCCCACGGATCTCGGCCTCATCGTTGATGCCACCAAGGCTGATGCGGGCAAACTTGCGGTTCATCGCCCGGGCAATTGACTTGACCAGGCTTGTTTTGCCAACCCCGGGCGGCCCGACAAGACAGAGGATGGTGCCTTGCGGCTGCCGGGAGAGCTTACGCACGGCCAGGTACTCGAGAATCCGCTCCTTGACCTTATCCAGCCCGTAATGGTCCGCCTCGAGAATATCGCTGGCCCCATTGAGATCCAGCACCTCGCGGGAGCGCTTTGCCCAGGGCAGCCCGACCAGCACATCCAGATAGGTCCTGATCACGGATGCCTCGGCTGTCTGGGGCATCATCTTCTCCAGACGCGCCAGCTCCCGCTCTGCCTTCTCGCGGGCCGTGCGAGGCATCCTCGCTTTCTTGATCTTCTGCCTGTACTCGCCAAGCTCGCCTGTCTCGTCTCCTTCGGTCTCGAGCTCATCCTGGATGATTTTGAGCTTCTCGCGCAGGTAATACTCCCTTTGCGTCTTCTCCAGGTTGAAGCGCACCCGGTCGTGGATCTGCTGCTCGAGCTCGGCCAGCTCCAGCTCTCGCGAGAGAAGCTGGCTTACATACTCCAGGCGCTCGGCGCTGTGCAGGATCTCCAGGCAGCGCTGCCTTTCTGCAACATCCAGGCTCAAATAAGTAGCGATAATGTCGGCCAGGCGCCCCGGCTCTCCGATGCCGGATATGGCCAGCAGGCTCTCCGGATTGATTTTCTTGGTCGACTTCACGTACTGCTCGAACTTCTCAATGGCGACCCTGACCAGAGTCTTGGTGTCGATATCATCGGGGTCGACGGCTATCTCCTCCTGCAAGGAGACGCGCGAGGTAAAGGCGGAGTCATCGTCGAAAAGAAGGTCAAGCGAGACCCGGCAGGAGCCTTCCACCAGCACCTTGACGGTGCCGTCAGGCAGCTTGAGCATCTGCATGACCTCAGCCAGCGTGCCGACGCGGAAAATATCCCCCTGCCCGGGATTCTCACACTCCGGGCTCTGCTGAGCCACAAGCACGACCAGGCGGTCGTCGCGCAGAAGCGCCTGCTCGAGCGCGGCAATGGATCTGGGCCGGCTGACAAACAGAGGCGTCACCATCTGCGGAAAGACGACCACGTCCCGAAGCGGGATGAGCGGAAAGACTGTGGTGGTGAGATCCGCCATGGAGGCTTTTGTCTTGGTTTGCGATTCCATGCCTTAAGCGATTTCGCCCCGCGGCTTGGCGGCGGGCAGCTGCAAGAGCTCGGCAGTGGACCGTTTCTCCACCAGATCGCGGGTTATATGTACCCTCTTGATGTCGGATCTGGACGGCACCTCATACATGATATCGAGCATGATCTCCTCGACCAGAGATCGAAGCGCACGCGCCCCTGTCTTGCGTTTAATGGCTTCTGCCGCCAGGGCCACGCAGGCGTCCTGGTCGAACTTGAGCTCCACCCCATCGAGGGCGAGGAGCTGCTCGTACTGCTTGATTATGGCATTCTTCGGCTCGACGAGAATCTTGACGAGCGCCTCCTCGTCGAGCGCATCGAGCACAGCCGAGACCGGAATGCGTCCGACAAATTCTGGAATCATCCCGAACTTCAAGAGATCGTCAGGCTGCAGGTTCTTTAAAATCTTGCTTGCCCTCTCTTCTCGCTCCCGGGCGGTCCTGGGCAGATCGTTGCCGAAACCAAAGCGCCGGTTAGAGCTTACGCGGCTCTCCACAATCTTGTCGAGGCCGACAAAGGCACCACCGCAGACGAAGAGGATGTTGGCGGTGTTTATCTGAATAAACTCCTGGTGCGGGTGCTTGCGGCCACCCTGAGGCGGGACATTGGCGACCGTGCCCTCAACCATCTTCAAAAGCGCCTGCTGCACCCCCTCACCGCTCACATCGCGGGTGATGCTTGTGTTCTCCGATTTGCGAGAGATTTTGTCAATCTCATCGATATAGATAATCCCGCGCTCGGCCTTCTTTATGTCGTAATCAGCCGCCTGATAAAGACGCAAGAGGATGTTCTCCACATCCTCGCCCACGTAGCCGGCCTCCGTTAAGGTCGTCGCATCGGCAACGGCAAAGGGCACATCCAGCAGCCTGGCCAGGGTCTGGGCCAGAAGGGTCTTGCCGCAGCCTGTAGGGCCGACAAGCAGGATATTGGATTTCTGGATCTCAACCTTGTCGGTGAGCTCGGCATTGTGGCTGATGCGCTTGTAGTGGTTGTAGACAGCCACCGAAAGGATTTTCTTGGCTTCGTCTTGACCGACTATATGCTGATCGAGGAACTCCTTTATCTCCTGCGGCTTGGGTATGTCTACCAACTGGGGCAGAGCCGAGTCGGTGTGCGCTGCCGGATGCGGAGCGCCGTCAAACAGCTCCTCGTCCAGGATCTCATTGCAAAGGTCGACGCACTCATCGCAAATGTATACACCCGGCCCGGCAATCAGCTTTTTGACCTGATCCTGGCTCTTGCCGCAGAAGGAGCATTTGAGGCGATTGTCCGATTGCTTGGCCATTACATCCTGTCTTGGTGTGCTCTCTTTATTTTGCCTGAACTACCCTTTGTTGTATGCAGGCGGCAGATTAGAAGTGAAAGGCAGCTGCCGCCCTTACACCGCCGCCAGGTTAGGCGCATCCTCCATGCGCACAATCACCTGATCCACCAGTCCGTACTCTTTAGCCTCCTCGGCAGTCATGATGTTGTCGCGGTCCGTGTCCTTCTCAATCTGCTTGACCGACTGTCCGGTATGCTTGGCCATGAGCTCGTTGAGCTGCCGCTTCACCCGGATAATCTCCCTGGCTTGAATCTCCACGTCGGTTGCCTGCCCCTGCGCGCCACCGAGCGGCTGGTGTATGAGAATGCGTGAGTGCGGCAGCGCCAGCCGTTTTCCTTTGCTGCCGGCCGCCAGGAGAAAAGCGCCCATGGAGGCTGCTTGCCCCAGGCAGATTGTCGACACATCCGAGCGGATATGCTGCATCGTATCGTAAATGGCAATTCCTGCGGTGACCGATCCGCCCGGCGTATTTATGTAGAGACGGATGTCCTTTTCAGGATCCTCGCCTTCCAGGAGCAGGAGCTGAGCCACCACCATATTGGCCACGTTGTCGTCGACAGGCATGCCGAGAAAGACAATGCGCTCGCGCAGCAGCCGGGAGAAGATGTCGAAGGCCCTGTCTCCACGAGCCGTAGTCTCAATTACCGTAGGCGGGTAGTAACCTGCCGGCTGCACCGAAACGCTTATAGAGGCTCTCTGACCCGGGTCTGAAGGGCTCCGTTCAATTCTTGGCATAGCGACACTTCCTGCAGACAACTTGCAATTACACATTACATCATCCAGCTACGGCAAAGATACAACCTTAAGGTAATCTGTCAACCGCCCATCGTATATACACCACTTACTGGCTGCCCGGGCACCGGCGATACGCTTGTCAATCGCCTTCGGCAGCACCGCCCTCCTGGCTTAAGGCGAAGGCGACTCGGTCCCGCCTGAGCTGTCCTGAGCGCTGCCGCTCTCCTCTCCTGCTGCCGGACCGCCTGATTCTGCTTCCTCAAAAATCTCCTGCCCCTTCATAAACTCACAACTGGCATCAGCCAGCAGGAAGTCCACCACCGCCTGGGTGAGAAGCTCCTCAGTGACCTGCCGCCTGAGCGCTTCGTTGCCAGCCAGACGCTCGACGGGAACCTTGTAGCTGGCAGCCATCTCCTCCAGCTGCGCGTCAATCTCGTCGGCGGAGACCATCAGGTTCTCTGCCCTTACAATAGCGCCCAGAACCAGGCTCGTTCGCACGCGTTGCTCAGCTTCAGCACGCTTAGTCTCGCTTACCTTATGAAACTCTTCTGTCTGCCTGTATTCCTCAAAGCTCTGCCCGTTCTCCTCCACCAGCTTCTTCAGGTTAGCAAGCATGAGGTGGTGCTCCCTGTCGATCATCGAATCAGGAATATCGACGACAGCATTGGCGATCGCCTTATCGACCACGGCGCGCTGCAAGCGGCCGCGGTTCTCCTCCTCCATCTGAGCCTCCAGGCGTTTGCTCACCGCCTCCTCAAGCTCCGCCGCCGATGCAAAGCCGACATCGACAGCCAGGGCGTCGTCGATGTCAGGCAGGCAGCGCTGGCGAATGCCCTTCAAATCCACATGAAAGGTGCCTTCCTTTCCAGCCAGCTCTTTATTGCGGTAGTTGTCGGGAAAGGCGACCTTGATCTCCGAGCGGGTGTCCGGCTCCTTGCCTTCCAGCTGCTCGCAAAAGCCGGCAAGAAAGTTTCCTGGCTTCATCTCCAGGACAAGCCCTTCCGACTTGCCGCCATCGACAAGTTTGCCCTCTACAAAGCACTCAAAGTCTATTACTGCACTATCACCCATCTTAAGCGGGCGATCGGTAATCTTTTTCAAAATCGCCTTGGACTCGGCAATGCCCGCCATCGCTCTCTGCCTGGCATCGGCAGGCAGCTCGGCTTTCGGCACCACCACGGCAAGCTGTCTGTACTGCCCCAGCTGCACCTGGGGTCGGACCTCAAAGACGGTCTTTAGTTTCAGCGGCTGCCCCAGCTCAAAACTTATGCTCTCCATCTTGGGATCGGTTATGACATCAAGATTCTCATCGGAGATTGCGCGTGAGATAAGCTGCGGCACCAGCTCATCGAGAGCCTGCGCCTTTATGTATTCAACCCCGAGCGTTTTTTCAATAATGCTGCGCGGCGCCTTGCCCTTGCGGAAGCCGGGGATGTCGACGCGGCGGCCCAGCTGCCGCAAAGCAACTTCATAAGCGCGCATCACCTTCTCGGCTTCCAGCTCGAGTGCCAGCTCTACTACATTCTTGCCCTGTCGCTCCAGGGTGATTTTCATTTATTGCTCCGTCGCCGCTACACCAGCGCTTCGCTCTCAATCGCAGGCTGCGCGATTGTAACATGCTGCTCAATTTCGGCAGCTCGCCCTACAAACTCTGTTTAGTTTTTTCACGGCGGCAGCCGGGATTCTCAGGCTCAGCGAGGGATCACAATCGGCGGGGTGTTAGCCAGGACAAGAGCGATGATCACAGCCAGGTTCACCGCCATATAGATGCCGATGAGGCTTGCGGCAAGCATGAGCTGCCAGGAGAGTATCGCCTGTCGGGGAGTGAGCGTAGTCAGGATGCCCAGCCGGTTAGCCGTATAGAGGAGAAGAACGAAGCCGATTAGAAAATCAACTAAAAGCACAAGCCCCAGGCGCATCGAATAGAGCCAGGCAAAATAGGGCAGGGGCAGCATGGCACACAGCGCGAACATGCAGATGATCAGGAGCGCCAGGCTGGTGAACCTGTCCGTATCGCGCACCTGGACCCCCTCATCCTGCGATATGCTGCTTACGTATCGCATCGCCGCCAGGCTGCTCTGCCAGCGCGAGCGTCTGGCCACCATCTCCTTGGCGGACATCTTCAAGGTCTCGTCAGAGTCGCCGCCAGCAGATTGCCGGGCTGCACCACCGGCGGCACCTGACTCCTCGTCTTTTTGCCCGTTCGGCTCTCTTTGTGCTTGCTCTTTATCAGACATAATCGCTCCCTCGGCTCGCTTCGCTCGCCTCGTCCACTCCCATCACGCTCCGCTTCGGGTGTTTGTTAGTAACCGCTCGGTCGGCGGCTAAGCCGCCTCCTCGCTTTGTCACGCTGCGCTCCAGGCTCGTGGGCCCGAGCCTTGCGCTCCGCTGTCTGAGCGTATTATTCAGGAACCCTTCGCTCTGCTCCCCGGGCGTGATTGTCATCATAGTCGCTCCCCCGAGATTCGTCGCCGATCCGCTCTGGCCTTGTCCTCTGGTATAGATGGAGCGGGAGACGAGATTCGAACTCGCGACCTCCTCCTTGGCAAGGAGGCATTCTACCACTGAACTACTCCCGCAACCGGCAAGTCCTCATTATATAACGCTGCCGATCAGCAAGGCCCGCCCAGCACGACAACAGCGTCAAATGCCCATGCAACTGAGCGGAGCGTGGCGGCAGCGCCGCGCTGCGGAACGCAGTGACGCAGCGCCCCTGATACCATGCCCATGGAGCAAGGCGCGGGTTCCAGAACCCAATTCCCATGCAGCGAAGCGGAGCGCCTGGGCCCACAGGCGCGAAACGAAGCGGATGAAAGCGGACGGGGCGACGCAGGAGCCGAGGGAGCGGTTACAAAACACCATGCCAATCGAGCGAGGCAGCGGGTTCCGGCCCAGGAACCTGCAGCCGAGCGTGATCAGAGCGGACGAGGCGACGCAGGAGCCGAGGGAGCGGTTACAAACTAAACCGCTGCGGACACATTAAGGCTCGGGCGGCTCTGCAAGCGCTTCTCCACATCCGAAAGAATACTGACCACCTGATAGGCGTTATTTATGTCGGTTCTGGGTCTTTCCCCTGTGACCAGGCAGCGCAGGAAATGCTCGCATTCCAGATGCAGCGGCTCCACATCCGGATAATAAGGATACTCAACAACCATGCGCCCCTCGCGGCTCTGGCTGTGCAGGCTCAGCTTATCCTGCATCTGATGATCGTTGAGCACGGCTGTCTTGGCGGAGCCGTTCACCGTAAGCCGCACCAGCTTCTGCGGATCAAGCCAGCTGTTCCTGACCTGCCCTGGAATGGTCCTGCCATCGACCGGAAAGGCCAGGTCAAGATAAGCAACATCCACCAGCCCGTCGCCTTGAGTGTCCCAGCCGCCCACCCGGCTGACCTCGGTGAGCTCACAATCAAGCAGATAGCTCATCATGGAGATATCGTGGGGGGCCAGGTCCCAGAGAACACTCCAGTCGCGGCGGGAGCTGTTGAAGTTCATCCTGTCCGAGCGCACAAAGAGCAGATCGCCCAGCTCGCCCGTGGCAATCAGATCCTTCAAGCAGTTGACAGCCGGGTGGTAAAGGAGCAGGTGCCCGACCATGAGCGAGAGGTTACGCTGGCTGGCCAGCCTGTCGAGCTCCTCGGCGTGCATGACGTCGCGGGCAAGCGGCTTCTCCACATACACATGCTTGCCGGCCAGGAGCGAGCGCTTGGCCAGGTCAAAGTGGCTGTCGGAGGGGGTGGCGATGACAACAGCCCGGATCTCCTCGTTGTTCAATACGGTAGCGAAGCTGTCGGTGACCCGGATACCCGCGTGCTCACGCCGGGCGTGCTCGAGGCGTTTCGGATCGTTGTCGCACACCAGGGCGAGCGCACCCAAGTGGGCAAAGTTGCGCACCAGGTTCTTACCCCAGTTGCCGCATCCAACCACTGCAACCTTGGGCAGCACGGCGCTATACCCGTTCGCCTATCTTCTCTTGTTTACGGCTTCGGCGAACTCCTTGCCAACCTTGAAGCGCGGCACGCGCTTGGCCGGAATATGCAGCGGCTCGTTGGTCTTCGGATTGCGGCCTGTGCGCGCCTTGCGCTGACTGGCCTCGAAGGTCCCGAATCCGACCAGAGTCACCTTCTCGCCTCTGGAGACGCTTTGAATGATAGTATCCATCATTTTATTGATGACAGTCTCGGCGTCCTTCTTCGTGGTGCCGGCGTCTCTGGAAACAACGTCTACCAATTCTGCTTTATTCAAGACTGTTTCTCCTTACAAAACCGTTATACAAGTGGATTCCATAACAATTATCGGTCTCAGCGAGCAGCCGGTGTGGCAGCAGTACCTGAGAGGCTCGCACCGCTTAAACTACGGTATCACTGAACCCCGCCCTTGCTCACCTGAATAATGATTTACGCCTGGAAGCAATGCTAGCATAAAGTTTCGGGCTCGCAAGCGGTTGCGTCGGCTTTGATTTCGAGAAATTACTAATGCGTGAGACGATCAACTCCACCCCGACATCGGTTCGCAGGGACGCCTGGGTGGAGATAGATCTGGCTGCCCTGGAGAAAAACGTAGAGACGGTGCTCTCCTGGCTTTCGCCAGCCACGAAGCTCATGGCTGTTGTAAAGAGCGATGCCTACGGACACGGCGCTGCCGCAGTTGCGCCTGTCCTGGCTGCTGCTGGCGCCAGCTGGTTCGGAGTTGCTTCCGTGGATGAGGGCATTCAGCTCAGGGACGCTGGCATAAAACAGCCAGTTCTGGTTTTGAGCCCCTGCCCTTTCTGGGCGCTGCCCTCCGCCATAAAGGCCGGGCTGGATCTTACCGTTGCCGCTGCTCAGCAGGTAAGAGATCTGGCGCAGGCAGCCATAAAGCTGGGACAATCGGCACGCCTGCACGTAAAGGTCGACAGCGGTATGCACAGGCTGGGAGCAAGCCCTGCCCTCTTGCCGGAGCTCCTCGACGCAGTCGAGGCTAACCGCTCGGTAATACTTGTTGGCTGGTTCAGTCATCTGGCCAGAGCCGATCATAAGGAGACAACAAGCAGGCAAAACCAGCGCTTCAAAGAATCCCTAAAGCTTCTTCCCGCCCGGCAACTGTCGCCTCAGTTTCTGCACCTGGCCTCCGGTGAAGCAGCCCGGCGCTACGGTGAGACTCACTACGACCTGGTGAGAGTCGGGCTTTACCTCTGGGGACTGGAGCCTGAGGCAGTATCGCAAGTGGTGCGACCGGCCATGTCGGTGCGCGCCCGCATAAATCACATTCAGCTGGTGGAGACAGGAGAGCCGGTCGGCTACGAGCTTACCTGGAGAGCCACACGCCCTTCCCGTCTGGCTTCCATTCCAATCGGCTATGCTGACGGTGTCGACCGCCGCCTGTCTAACCTCATGGAAGCGCTCTGTCTGGGGAAGCGCATCAGGCAGGTCGGGCTGATCAGCATGGATCAGATGATATTCGACATTACCGACGTACCCGAGGCTGAAGAGGGTGATATAGTCACACTCATCGGCTCAGAAATCGTAAGGCAGACAGGGCAAACAAGCCACCCGGCGCCGGTCACGCTCAATTACGACCAGCTTCACCTCGCAACCTGGGCCAATTTAACCGGCACAATCACCTACGAGCTTGCCTGCCGGATGCGGGCGCGCTTGCCGCGCATCTATACGCGGGGCAGACACAACCATAAAGACAGCCGAGATCAGGCAATCTGAGGCATGCAAGAGCTGGGTCTTATGTGTGGCACCTTCAACCCCATTCACCTGGGGCATTTAGTCATAGCAGAGCTGGCCCGCGATCAGTTCCAGCTCGAGAAGGTGCTCTTCATCACCAGCGGTAGCCCACCGCACCGCGGCAGCGAGATTCTCGAGGCTTCCGCCCGCCACAGCCTGGTGGCAGCAGCCGTGTCCGATAACCCTTACCTCGAGCCCTCGACAATTGAGCTTTC
>CAYPBX010000024.1:6225-12131 GCA_964409075.1 uncultured Candidatus Obscuribacterales bacterium | reverse complement strand
TCGGCCGGGCAGCTCTATCCTCCAGGCCGGTAGCACTTGTCGGCGCCCGCGCCGAGACTCTCGAGGCGGTAATGCGCTCTTTACCGGCCAGGTATCCGGGCTTGAATGTGGTGGCAGCCGAGCACGGCTATTATGCCTTTAAGGACGAGGAGAAGCTTGTAGGCAAGATTGCCGCAAACAAGCCCGAGCTTCTCCTGATAGCCTTAGGTGTACCAAAACAAGAATACTTCATGGACCGCTGGGGCAGCGCGTTTCCACATACAGTGATGATGGGAGTCGGAGGCAGCTTCGATGTCTGGGCGGGCAAATCCCTCCGAGCGCCAGAGCCGATGAGACGTCTACATCTGGAGTGGCTGCACCGCCTGCTGGTTGAGCCGTGGCGCTGGAGGCGAATCGGCTCCTCGCTGCCGCATTTCTTCTGGCAGGTTATCACTGAGCTGATTGCAGGCGCCCAGAAAAGGCGCAAGCGCTGATGCTTACCCCGAACAGGCCGGACAGCAAGGTTGTCTGCGCGCTTCCTCTCCGGCTGCTTGCCCATCTGGGCGATGCTGTCTTCGATCTTTTTGAACGCGAGCGCGAGATACTTTCGGTCTCTACAGCCAAAGAGCTGCACGCAAGGGTTTCTGCCCGCGTCCGGGCTGAGAAGCAGGCAGAGCTCCTGCAATCCCTCCTGCCTGCCCTTGGGGTGAGCGAGAAAGAGATCGTGCGCAGAGCACGCAATCTGAAGCTGCCGGGGCAACGCAAGCCAGGTCAACTCATCTACCGTCAGGCTACCGCCTTTGAGGCCTTGATCGGCTATCTCTATCTCACCTCTCCCACCCGCTTGAGGCAGATCCTGAGCCTGACGGCCGCCTGTCCACCGGAGGCTCCGACTCCTGGGATTGAGATCCTTAAGGATAGGTTGTAGAGTGGTCCCGCACATCAAGATGATGCTAACTTAGGCCACATAGGCGATAGAAGGACCGGCGCGCGAAAGCTGTCATTACCGTCGAGGCACAGTCTGTAAGTGAGCATCAGTACGGACGATATCTACCGCTGTCTGGCGCTAAACTCTGCCGATGGGCTTGTAGTCAGCGATCTGTCCGGGAAGATCCTCTCCTGCAATCCTGCTTTCACCAGGCTGGTAGGAAAGGATGAGAGCCAGCTCGCCGGGTTTCGACTTGAGGCGCTGATTGAATTCTCGGGCAACGGAGGGGCAGCGCAATCCGATACCACCGGTAGTGCAGAAAACCGACAGCACACAAGCGGGGCTCTGACTGAATCGCAAACAAATCAGGGGATAGTCATCACCGCCAACGGCATGGACCTGACCATGCCGTTGAGCCACCTTCCTGTGACTGACAGGAGCGGCACAACGGTAGGATATCTGACCGTTGTCTACATCGTTCAGGCCGGTTCAGTTCAACAGGCGCAAACTGAGTTTGTCAGCACCGTCAGTCACGAGCTGAGAACACCGCTGACCAGCATAAAAGGATTTGCTGACACCATTTTGCGCGCCGGCGACCGGCTCGATGTATCGCATCAACGCAGATATGTCGGCATTATCAAGGATCAGGCCGATCGGCTCACAAGGCTTGTCGAGGACCTTCTGGCTGCCTCACGCCTGGAGTCTCGCAAGCTGCAGCTGACGATCCGCGCCATCGACCTCGAGGAGGCTATCGGAAGAGTCTGCCGCAATCTGGATGAGAAGGCGTCCAATCATCATATTTCCGTCAGCGTTCAGCCAGGCACCTTGCCTGTCTGGGCAGATGCAGACCGCCTCGAGCAGATACTTACCAATCTTATTGACAACGCCATCAAGTATTCACCTCCGCGCACAACCGTGAGCATATGCGCCCGCAATATTGGTGAGGATGCAGAGCTGGTGGAAATCTCCGTTGCCGATCAGGGTGTCGGCATACCGGAGGAGCACCTGCCCCACATATTCTCCAAGTTCAGCCGCCTGGACAACCCGCTGGTCCGGCAGACCGAGGGCACAGGACTGGGGCTGTTTATCACAAAAGCGCTGGTGCTTGCACTGGGCGGACAGATCCGGGCAGCAAGCTCGGTTGAAGGCACAGAGTTCACCGTTGAGCTTCCTGCCGCCTCGCTGGAAGAGCAGGCGGCCAGAGGGAGAGGACAGGCGCCATGCTGATGCCCACACCAGTGATAATGATCATTCACCAACCCCGTCAGGCGGTCGAGTATGCCTCCATACTGGAGAAAACTGCTGCCAAGGTACACGCGGTACAATCCTTTGAGGAAGCCAATGAGCTTTTGTCCTTTCTACATCCGGATCTAATTCTCCTAGCGGCCGGTCTTCCTGATGGCGATGGCAGGCTCTACTGTCAGCAGATAAGAGCAACACTCGTTCACCCGCGACCGGTGCTGGTCCTGCTCCACGACTCAGACGACGTGCATGAGCGCATCAGATCTTTCCGTTACGGAGCTGATGATGTCCTGGGCGACCCCATCAACAAAAACGAGCTGGCCATTCGGGTTCTAGCTCATCTGCGCAGGAGGCAGGAAGAGCTTTCCAACCGGCTGACGCAACTTCCGGGCCCCGTGCTCATCAGGCGCATGATCGAGCAGTGCCTGGTCTCCGATAGTCCCTGGTCGGCCTTAGCAGTCGATCTCAACAATCTGCGCGACTACAACGAGGCTTATGGGGATCTGGCCGGAGATCAGTTGATCAAAGCACTTGCAGCCATACTTCAGGAGGTGCTTCACGAGGACGAGTTCGTCGGACACATCGAGGGGGACGACTTTCTCTATGTAACCAGGCCCGACCGGGAGTGCGAGCTGGCTGAGAAGATCTGCGCCAAGTTCGACAGGATAAGCCAGCGCTTCTATCCGCCTGAAGACATCCAGCGAGGTTATTTGGTAGCTGCCGGCCCTGCCGGCATCCGGCGCAGGGTTCCCCTGATCACGATCTCCATCGGTATCGTCCCTGGCGCCACACGCCGCTTTCAAGGCTATGTCGATCTCCTGACAGCCACCCGAGACTGCCGTGCGGCGGCCAAACAGAGCAAGAGCAGCGCCTGGAAGCACTACTCCCTCGAGGATGTGCTGGCCAAACCAGCTCGAAAGCGCATCCTGGTCGTCGAACCGGACGGCGCCATGGCCTGCCTCCTGCAGGAGAACCTGGCTCTGGAGGGCTATCTGGTTCAGGTGACAAGCTCAGGCAACGATGCTTTGCGCATTGCCCGCACCCAACCGCATCCGGACCTGATCCTTTTAGAATTCAATCTGGCCGATCGCCTAATGAACGGCTGGCAATTGTGTCGCCATCTCAAGGAAGATCAGGAACTCAAAGAGATCTGGCTGGTCATGGCAACCTCGCATCCAGACCAGGCCATGGCGCTGGAGGCAGGAGCAGACCTGTATCTCCCCAAGCCATTCGACATACCTTCGCTGCTCAGCGAGGTCCATCACCTCTTCGATGTTTAGGCTCCACTAGTCATTCATGCTCAGATCATTGAGAATCCAGTCAACCGCTTCTAAGACATCCTTACATACAGCATCGGCAACAACAGTAAGCTGGGACCGCTTCTCCAGGACATCCTGGCCATAACCGGTGGTGACGAGGATCCCTTTAGCATTCAGGTTCGTTGCCAGCTCAATGTCGGTCGCCTTGTCGCCGACCACATAAAGGCGGCTTCTGTCCAGATCGGGAATCTCAGTCAAAGCTCGCTCGACAAGACCGGTCGCCGGCTTCCTGCAGTTGCAGCGGCTCTCGTACTGCTTCACCGGTGCCTCGGGCAGGTGCGGGCAATAGTACATGCAATCGAGTACAGCTCCAGACTCTTTGAGCAGCAGCTCCAGTTTCGCGTTCAGATTACGAATGTGATCTTCCGAATAATACCCGCGCGCGGCACCGGACTGATTCGTGACGAGCACAGCTGCAATGCCTGCCTGGTTGAGTTTCCTGACTGCCACCGCTGCACCGCTGATGAGCTTTAAATCCTTGAGATCAGCAATGTATCCGCACTCCTGATTGAGAGTACCGTCACGATCGAGAAAAACTGCTGGTCTAAAGGGCATTAGTGGCTGCGTTGGGCTGCATTAGCATAGCATTTGCGAATCGCTCGGCGCGCCGTATACATTCACTCCCGGGTGTCTGCGTTGCCAGAGAGCGGTTGTGTGGCGCTGAGCGGGAAAATGCGTGGCAACCCGCTCAGCACCACACAAGGGCTCTCTGCACCTCCGGCCATGACGCCAATGCCGGACGGTGAACATTTACGGCGCGCCTCCTATCCTACTGGTTCAAGTCGGAGATTCATGATAGGATGTGTGTCAGGCTGTCTGCTTAGCGGATATATCTATGAGGCTGTACGACGACAACGCATCCTTCCGGATCAACCAGGACGGTCTGCGCAAGTTTCTTGGTGATCTCGAGTCCGAGATTATGGAGCTGGTCTGGAAGAAGGCCAACCCCACTGTCACCGTGCGCGATATCTATGATGCGCTGAGGAAGAAGCGACCGATAGCGTATACCACCGTCATGACCACGATGGTTCGGTTGGCGGAGAAGGAGATTCTCAAAATTATCGACAAAGTAGGGCTTGCCAACTGCTACTGTCCGGTCAAAGGCCGGGACGATTTCATTCAGGACGCCGTTTCCATGGTGTTCGAGATATTCATTGCCGACTTCCCGCAGGAATCCAGACACTGTCTCTCCAGCGCCAACCTCGACAAACCATCCGGCAAGCACAAGCGCTGATTGATTTGGGTCATCAAAGGCCCCAACATCCTATCCGGCCTCATTCTGAGTCTGGAATCGGCGCTCCGGCAGGAAGCACACCAGGAACGTTAAGAGCGTGCTCCGCCTGACCGGATGTCATGTATCGCTCATCCACTATGGTCGGCTCAACCTGGAGCATATTGATGTCGCGCGGTCCCTCGGTCTTGCTTATCTCCTCAGGAAGCTTGAGCTGTCCGGGTTGACCGGGAAGAATCACCTCTGGCCGCACCGCCACGACAAGCTCGCTCTCGTTCTTGGCGTACGCCTTGGAACGATAAAGCGCTCCCAGTACCGGCACCTCACCCAGAAGCGGAATCCGGCTTTGCTCTCTGCCTGAATTAGCGCTGACCAGTCCAGCAATAAAGAGCTCCTGTCCGGGCTTCAGCTCGACCGTCGTCTGGGCTTTGCGGACGGTAAACCCTGGAATCGCCCCCGTGCCAGCCTGCAATTGCAAACCAAGGCTCACAGCAAGCAGTCGCTCTTCAGGCGAAACCTGCAGGTGAATAGAGCCGTTCTCCGTCAGAATCGGAATCATGTTCAGCCTCAAGCCAAACGGCTCAAAGACCACCGAAACCTGCGATTGCCCGGCAGTGGCAATCTGCTGGAAGATCGGTATCTCGCCACCGGCCAGAAAGGAGGCCCGCTCTCCGGAGAGCGTAGTGAGGGTTGGCTCAGCGAGAACTCGGGCTCTGTTTTGATTAATGACGCCCTCGATGGTCGGCTGCAAGCTCCAGCGGTAGCGCTCGTCGCGAGCAAAATTGCTGACCGCGGTGAATATGTTGGCCAACCCGGCTCCTGCGAAGCTGGCACCACCAGGGATACCGTAGAGCTGCTGGCTCTGGATAAGGTTGGTCAGCGGAGCAAGAATCGAGTTGGTGCCGATCCCGGATAGCGGCAGTCCGGCGTTTGCTCCGGCAGGAATAACCTGGTTGGAGGTAAAGACACCGGGAATGAACGAATAGACGCCGTTGGTGAGCGGCGGCGGCCCGATTATCTGATTGCTCCCGGCTACACCGGATAGAAAACCAGGAATAAGCGAGGCCGCAGCTGCGTTACCAATGAGATTAGTGCCGCCGACCCCGAAGGCAAACGTGGAGTTAAAGAAATTCAAGCCCAGCTGAGTGGCAAGCTCACGCACCGCAACAGAGTTTATCTCCATAAAGCTGACATGAAGAACAATGAG
>CAYPBX010000024.1:0-6215 GCA_964409075.1 uncultured Candidatus Obscuribacterales bacterium | reverse complement strand
GGTACCTTGCGCACCTTTACCAGGCTCGTTACCCGACCCCCGTCGCTAACCATAACCTGCGCCTTGCTGACATTGTTGTTCTGGTTGTTGAAGTAGGTATACCTGTCCACCTGCCCGATCTGCGAAAGCTGACCAGAGCTCGATCCCTGACCGGATGTTCCACCGGTTCCCTGCTCACCGATCCGCGGCTCGATAAGCCGCCCGTTGGCTGCAGTGATGTTCATGCCCCGGTCATCCATGAAGGAGTTGGCTACCGACACGGCCCGGATGATTGACTCAGGGTGATCGACATCCCCCAACAAAATGACCCTGTCGCCGCCCGCGACACTGAACGGCTTGACGATAATTCTCGGGTCGATCTCCCGCAAAGCCTGGCGCAACGTCGCATAATCTCTCGATACGCGCATGTCGATAGCCGCCGAATTACCGGCCGCATCCCAGATCACCAGAGTAGCTGTGCCGGGCGCCTTGCCGAGCAGAACAAGCTGATTCTCGGCGACCACCACCGGTTCGGCAATTGAAGGATCGCTTATTGACGTGCGGCTGATCGGCTCTCTCAGCTTGAAAGTTCGGGATTGTGCGACCTTAAGATCGATAGCATTTACTGGCTTGAACTCCTCCAGATCGACCGCCCCTGTCACCACAGGCGGTATCGGAGTGGAGGTCACGCTTGCGCTTCCGTTGCTAGCCAGCACCTGATTCGGTGCCAGTTGGGCAATGAGCTGCCCGGATGAAGTACCGGGCGCACCGGCGCTCTCGCCGGACATTGCCGGGTAGTAGCTGGCATGGATGAGCACCAATGCGAGACCGAGACTTAAGCACAACTGGCGCCTGTTCATTGAATTACTCCTCTCTTTGCTTGCCCTGTCTCGACGTTAAGTAGTTAGCTGTCATTATTGCGCATCAGGGATCGGGGCACCGGGCGGTAGCTCACCAGCCACCCTCATACCACGATCCGCCTGCCCCGAGGTCATGTAACGCTCATCGATGATCGTCGGCTCAACCTGCAACATATTCATGTCGCGGGGACCCTCGACCTTGCTGATCTCCTCCGGCAGCCTCATCTGCCCGGGGGTGCCTGGCAGCACGATCTCCGGACGGATAGCGACAATCAGCTCGCTCTCGTTTTTAGCGAAGGCCTTGGAGCGATAGAGCGCACCGAGCACAGGCACCTCCCCGATCAAGGGTGTTCTGGTCTGATCTCTGCCCGAGTTGGCGCTGACAAGACCAGCGATAAAGAGCTCCTGCCCAGGCTTGAGCTCAACCGTCGTTTGCGCTTTCCGGACCGTAAAGCCTGGAATCGCGCTTGCACCGGGAATGATGTTATTAGCCAGAACCTGGGAGAGCAAGCGCTCCTCCGGTGACACTTGCAGATGGATTGAGCCATTCTCCTGGAGAAGCGGCAGCATGTTCAGCCTGAGCCCGAACGGCTCGAAGACCACCGACTGCTGCGTCTGACCGGCAACCGCGGCTGCCTGCAGAATTGGAATTTCGCCGCCGGCCAGGAAAGCCGCCCTCTCACCGGACAGGGTGGCGAGAGTAGGCTCAGCCAGAACGCGGGCCCGTTGCTGGGTAATCAATCCCTGAACAAGCGGGTTGAGCGTCCAGCGCTCCTGATTCTGCCTGGCGAAGGTAGATGTGGCGGTGAAAATGTTTCCGAGGTTCCCACCGTTGAAGACCACCCCGGCAGGGACTCCGAAGAGCTGCTGCGAAGAGCGCAACACCCCGGGACCAGTGTTGATCACTCCCAGTCCGATGCCGCTGATATTCTGCTGTGCCCCGAGCAGATTGGCGAAGGTGTTTGCATTTAGAAAAGCGCCTGGTGAGGTCACATACGAACCCGCGACACTCTGAGTCGGGTTCACCTGCCCGATAGCCGGCGCTACCACCCGAGGGGTTGTCAGGCCGGCCCCGAAGGAATTGTTACCGCCGACCCCGAAGGCGAAGGTGTCGGTGACGAAGTTCCAGCCGAGCTGGGTGGCGAGTTCGCGCGCCGCCGCCGTACTGACCTCCATGAAGGTGCAATGCAGCACAATGAGCGGCACCTTGCGCACTTTGATGAGGCTGGTTACGCGGCCGCCATCGCTGAGCATCGATTGCGCCCTGCTTACATTGTTATTATTGTTGCTGAAGAACGTGTAGCGGTCGACCTGGGCAATCTGCGCGAGCTGCCCGGACTGTCCGCCTGTAGTCGCCGCACCGCCGGTCCCGCGCTCACCAACCCGCGGCTCGACAAGGCGCCCGTTTGCGGCGACGATATTCATACCGCGGTCATCCATGAACGCATTGGCTACGGCGAAGGCCCGCAGCACGGACTCGGGGTAATCGACATCACCAAGCAGAATGACCCTGTCTCCACCGGCAACACTGAACGGCTTGACGACAATTCGCGGGTCGATCTCTCGAAGGGCCGCTTGCAAACCCGAGAAGTCGCGCGAGACATTGAGATCAACAGCTAGCGAGTTGCCAGCTGCGTCCCATATGACCAGCGTTGCCGTACCCGGCGCCTTCCCCAGGAGAACAAGCTGGTTCTCTGCCACCACGACCGGTTCTGCAATAGAAGGATCGCTTATCGATGTTCTGGTAACAGGCTCGCGTAGTTTGAATGCACGTGACTGAGAAACCTTGAGATCTACTACATTGCTTGTCTTAAACTCTTCCAGCTCCACAGTGCCCGTCACCACTGGCGGTATTGGCGTCGCGGTAGGCGCGCCCTGCACACCGCCGTTGGTAGCCACTATGCGATCCGGGGCGATCTGCGCGATTAGCTGCCGCGTGGCAGGCACGGAATCGCTGGTGGTGAGCGGTTCTGAAGGCAGCTCGCTCATCGCCAGCAGTGTCGGTTTCTCACCAACAGGCTCCTTTGCAACCGGAGTTTCCAGTTGTTCCGGAAGAGAAGTATGGATGGTCAGAGCGGCAGCCGGCGCGCCGGCCTTCTCGGACTCAGCGGCCTTAGCCTTTCTGAGGAATAGCATTACATGCCCGCTGCTGCTCACAGCTCCTGCGGTCATCACATTTGGTGCCGCTTCTCCGGCCGCCAGCGCAGAGTGCGCAGATTGCGAGAAAGCTGGCAGCAAATTAGCCTGCAGAAGTGCCAGTGACACACCCAGGGCTAAGCACAACTGGGGCTTATTCATAGGACCTTTCCTCTTTTCTAGCCTCATCCGTCCGCACCAAACCGATACCTTACCAGTCTAGACTAAGAAGATTAGCACGACTTTGCCGTGCGTGCACAAATCTTTTCAACAGACCTGACACGGGCAAAAGCGCATACATATGCATTGGACATATCCACACCCGCTCACTTGGCTACTCTTCCTGCAAACGCCACCATACTAATGATGGAAAACGTTGTCAATTAGCACCACTCCGGTATCTGTGTCATAGGGCTGGTAAGTTGCCGCAAAATCGGCGTCCCTAATTCTACTGGTTCCTCGATTCAGTGACAACCATATCTGGTGATTCTTGGTTACCGAGACCATTGTCAATTGGCAACCAGCCGGGTCCCGACAGCCCGGGCAGCGCCTCGACAGGACATACAAGGCAAAATGCCGGGAGAAACAATTCTGTCCGGCAATTATTTGCGCTGGAGAGTCCAGGTGGATTATCAGACGACCAGAGACCTGCGTGGAGTTTCTATGCCAGGTTGAAGGTTGAATAGAAGCGCTGCCAAAGTTAGCAGAAACGAGAATAAACGGCCTCAGACAGCATGGTATATTTCAGCTGGAGATAAACGGCTGGACTCAATGCCGGAAGACGGTCAGCCGCTTTTGCCCCCAACAAAGGACCAGGGGCGTCAAGGACAAGATCATGAGCATTCCGCTCGACCCCCCCGAATCAGAGATCACTGGAGAGACAGGCGACGATCAGGAGAAGATCCTCGTAGTCGATGATGAGGCTTCTATTCGCCGCATCCTCGAGACGAGGCTCAAGCTCGCCGGTTATAAGGTAGCTACCGCGGCAGACGGGCAGGAGGCTCTCGAGCAGTTCGCCAGCTTCCAGCCCGATCTTGTCATCCTGGATGTAATGCTTCCCAGGTTGGACGGATACGAGGTGTGTCGCGAGATCCGCAAGACCAGCGATACTCCGATCATAATGCTCACAGCGGTGGCCGACGTGTCCAACAGAATACAGGGGCTGGAGATCGGAGCCGATGACTATGTAGTTAAGCCGTTCAGCCCCAGCGAGCTGGAAGCGCGGATCAAGGCCGTGCTCAGGCGCACGGTCGAAAGGCAGCACGAGACAACCCAGGCCAAGAGTTCGAATGTCATTACAATCGGCAACCTGAAGATTGATCTCAACAAGCGCCAGGTCACCCGCAAGAACGAGCGCATCCGACTGACCGGAATGGAGTTCAGCCTGCTGGAGCTCCTGGTGACAAACTCAGGCAAGTCTTTCTCACGCAGCGAGATATTGCAACAAGTCTGGGCCTATCCTCCAGATCACCGCATAGATACCAGAGTCGTAGATGTGCATATCAGCCGCCTGAGATCCAAGCTGGAGGAGGACTCCTCCAATCCAGATCTCATCCTGACAGCGCGCGGCGTAGGCTACATGTTCCAGAAAATCACCTGATCTGACGAAGCGCTCCCGATACCCAGACAGCGAGGCGGAGGGCAAGGTTACCCGAGCCCGCAGCCGAGCGTAATAGGCGCGGAGCGCTTATGAACTGATAGTCCAGGAGCCGATGTATTCAATCATCTCCGGGGTGAGGGTGTCGATCTTCACACCCATCGACTGGAGCTTGAGCGCCGCTATCTCCTGGTCTACAGCGGCAGGCAGAAGGTTGAGCCCGGGCTTGAGCGACCCTCTGCTCTTGACGAGATGCTCGAGCGCGAGCGCCTGGTTAGCAAAACTCATATCCATGACCGAAGCCGGATGCCCTTCCGCGCAAGATAGGTTCACCAGGCGCCCCTCCGCCAATACATAAATTCTGTTGCCGCTGGAAAGCAGGTACTCCTCCATATAAGGCCTGGCAGGCCTTCTTGCCTTTGCCATTTTTGCCAGCGCCTGAAGGTTCAGCTCCAGATCAAAGTGTCCTGAATTGCAGACAATTGCTCCATCCTTCATCTTCTCAAAATGCTGGCGATCGATGACATGACGGTTGCCGGTAACGGTAATAAAGAGATCTCCCAGCGGAGCCGCCTCAGTTACCGGCATGACCCGGAAGCCATCCATGACCGCCTCTATCGCTCTCACCGGGTCGACCTCAGTGACCACGACGCTGGCTCCCAGCCCGCGAGCACGCATGGCGCAGCCCTTGCCGCACCAGCCATAGCCAACGATGACAACCGTGCGCCCGGCTATAAGGCGGTTGGTCGCTCTGATGATCCCATCTAAGGTAGACTGCCCGGTTCCGTACCGGTTGTCAAACAGGTGCTTTGTCTTGGCGTTGTTGACAGCCACTGCCGGGAAGGTCAGTTTACCATCGCGCTGCATGGCCTCCAGGCGCGTGATACCAGTGGTAGTTTCCTCCGTGGTGCCGATTATCTCCTTTACTTGTTGCGGACGCTCTTGCACCAGGGCAGCAACAAGATCGGAACCGTCATCAATTATCAGATGAGGCCGGTGATCGAGGGCAATCCTTATATGGCGGTGGTAGGTGGCGTTGTCCTCCCCCTTGATAGCAAAGACCGCGATACCGTGCTCGGCAACCAGGGCAGCTGCAACATCGTCCTGAGTGGAGAGCGGATTGGAGGAGATTAAGAGACAATCGGCGCCGCCTGTTGCCAGAGCCAGAGCCAGGTTGGCCGTCTCCGTGGTGACATGGGCACAAGCAGAGACCCGCAGCTCCTTGAAAGGCAACTGCCTGGAAAAGCGCTCCCGTATGAGCCTGACCACAGGCATATCTTGGGCAGCCCAGCTTATGCGTTCAGCGCCAATGCTGGAGAGCGAGCGATCCTTTATCTCAAATTTCGGCACGGTTGTCTCTCTCACAACTGACTCCTTGTCTTCCCGGACAGAGCACACTAAAGGGCCGGGGCGGGATGAAGCACCCATGTTACCACCGTAGAGAGCACGCGCTCTGCCTTCTTGACTTCTTGCCATTTCGTTAACATTCCCTAAATATTCGACTGCTCGGCCGGCCCGACAGAGCGCTTTCCGGGAAAAGCTATCGGCGCTTAGCTTTCAAGCCAATCAGCACAAATCTTAAGACTTTAGCCGCATTTTGCGCTACTGATTAATTCTTAGTTTCCAAGGGCACAAATACAAAG
>CAYPBX010000023.1:10550-12199 GCA_964409075.1 uncultured Candidatus Obscuribacterales bacterium | reverse complement strand
CGCATCTAGCGCTGCGGCTCCAACAGTCCCGGTATCGGATCGATCTCGATGCGCCCAGCCGGGATGTCGACAACAGGCACAATCGCCTCGACGAAGGGCACCAGAATTGTGCCGGCAGCGCTGCCGCAGTTGAGCTCGAGTATGTGGTTGCCGGCATCGATCACGGAGACGACAGTGCCTACAAATTCACCGGATATGGTGAAAGCCTTGAGGCCGATTAGATCCGACACCCAGTACTGCTCTGGCTCAAGCGGACGTAACTGCGCAGGCTCGACATAGAGTTCAGCGTTCATGATCCTCTCCGCCTGGCTGCGGTTGCTAAACTCGGCCAATCTCATAATGAGCGTGCATCCGGCAAGGCGCATGCTTGAAACCGATGCTTGCGACTTTCTACCATCGCTCAGCCTGATTGTCAGGCAACGGACCGACAAGAGGAGCTCGGGCGTGTTGGTTGAAGGCGCCACTTTGATCTCGCCGGCAAGGCCGTGAAGCCCCACAACCTTACCCACGGGAAACTGTGGCTTCAAGGTCATGAGCCCGACTGAAGCTTAAGCCCTGGCAGCGGGCGCCTCTCCTCCTTCCAGCGCCTGAAGAGACTGTGGTCAAAGTCGAGCTGATCCAGGAGCCTGCCGACAACAAAATCCACCATGTCTGCTACGGACTGAGGTCTGTGATAGAAACCCGGGGAGGCGCAGGCGAGGATGGCGCCGGCCTCCGAAAGCGCCAGCATGTTTTTAAGCTGAATGTGCCCGAAAGGCATCTCGCGAACGAGCACAACTAGTTTGCGTCTCTCCTTCAGGCAGACGGCTGCCGCCCGGTGAATTAGATTCTCCGTCAGCCCCCCGGCCAGCGCCCCTAAGGTGCCCAGGCTGCATGGTGCTACCGCCATTCCTTTTGTACGGTAAGAGCCGGAGGCGATTGCGGCTCCCCAGTCGCATAGGCCGTAGAGGTTGAGCGGTGCTGTTTTCGGCAGGCTGAGATAGCTGGTCAGCTCTGATTTTAAACTCTCCTCCCTGAAGACGAGATCCATCTCCTCGCTCATGACTCTAAGCGCTGCCTTTGATATGACCAGATCGACCGGCTGAGCAACCTCCGCGAAGTATTGCAGCAACCTGAGCCCGTAGATGGAGCCTGATGCGCCAGTGATTGCTAGTACAAAAGGTAGCTTGGACCTGTCCATTGTGTGCATGGTGGCTTCATTGAGGGTGATGTTGAGCTCAAAACAGGCTTTCAGGCGACCCGGGCTGGCTACCAGGCTCTCCGTTTAAACGGGCTGGCTTCGGCTCCTGTATATCTGCGCCTGCCTGCCCAGCTGGTTGCCCTGCTGGCTCCGGAGGAGGCGCGCTTTCGACAGGCCGATTGAAGCCGATTTTGAGCGGGGCGTCCAGGCGCACGGTTAAAGGCGAGCCACCAAGAATCCACAGGTCGTTGCCGCGGCGCACAAGCGATCTTACATGAGTATCCGGTCTCTGGCCGTAACGCCTCCGGTCTGCTGTTCCCAAGACCGGGTCCCTGAGCACCTCATCGCGTGTCATGACACGCGGACCGCCTGTGGCGCCCCGCCTGGGCAGGTTGCGCCCCGGCCTGACCGCCTCGAAGCTGGCACTGCTGCCGACATAGGCAACGCCGCCAATCTCAGCGCTGTCAAC
>CAYPBX010000023.1:0-10540 GCA_964409075.1 uncultured Candidatus Obscuribacterales bacterium | reverse complement strand
GCTTCCCAGCGGGGCGACGACGAGCGTCAGATAGCGTCCCGCGCTGTCGCTCTCCTCTCCCACCAGGGAGCCGACCAGGGGGTAGGTCATACCATCGGGGCTTCTCAGCCCGCTTATCTGAACGCGCAGCTTGCCTGTTGGCTTGGGCTGACCCTTTTTGCGCTTGAGATGCTTGCCTGCAATCGCCTCCACAACCTCGCCTATTATCTGGGATCCCTGTGGGATGATCACATCGACGCCATTGGCCAGGACCGGGCTGGACATGGTAATGGTGAACCGCTCACCAGGGGAGCTCGCCTTAGAGCTGATTGTCTGGTCGATCCTGCCTTCAAAGGTGGTGCCGGCCGGAATCACAACAGTCCTGCCCTCGATGCTCCCGGGTTGCTTGTAAAAACGTTCCGGATCCTCACCCTGGTAACGGCCGCGAGCATCTGCCCGGGGGCCTGTGAGAGCCGAGATGAAAGTTAAAGTGGACAGGATGTGCAGTGCCAGAGCTGTTTTTCTCATCGAGCCGCCCTGCGAGTCTTACTCTGCCTGCAGCCTGCCGTGCTCTGCCTGCGGGACATAATAAAAAACGCCGATAGCCTGCCGATAAAAAGTGCCAGCAAAAGCGCGAGCACTATCCAGATAATCAGCCGACTGACGCCGGCTGCCAGCTTCATCAGGCCAGGCAGGATGATCAGCGCTGCTAAACCTACGATCAAGGTCGCTGCCAGTAGCCTGAGCTTGGGGATTGAAATCCTCATGGTGCGTAATCTTGATTGAGGTACTGCTCCAGGCGCCGGATCATGATCGGAGAGATAATGCGGGTGCCGGCCCACCAGGCTCCTGCCAGAGCAAGCGGGACGCCGAGGAGCCTGACTAGAAGCGGCATGAATGGGTGGAAGAACATGATGATAAGGACTGTGACACCAACAGTGATGATCCAGGACAGCTTTGAGATTAGCTCCTCCTGTTGTCGCCTGGTCATGTTGCGAAAGTGGGATCGTAACAGGTTGAGGTAGTTGTGCCAGAACTGCTTGACTCCACGCTGACCCTGCCTCCAGGCATGAGTCTCCCGGATGGATCTTGGCGAGCCTAGCTGCCTGCCTGCCGATTGGCTGCCTTGCGATCTGTCTGCCTTGCCTTTTGGCTTTCTTCCTTTCATTTCACCTTCGATCACCTCCGGAGCTTCCATATTATCTTGATTCTACTGCTTCTTTTTCCGGGCTAGAAATTTGCGCAGCTTTTCCAGCTCCTGCGTCACCTCCTTCCGCCTCGGGTTCGACTCCTCGGCGGCGTCCAGAAAGGCAAGCGCATACTTGATGGCTTCCTGCGGGTCGTTGTTTCCTTTTTGCGTTGAGACCCTGTAGAGCCCGTAGTAAGCCGATGAGGACTGGGGATCGGCAATGAGGGCCTGCCGGTAATGATCGCTTGCCACTGCCGGCATGGAGCAGGTAGCATCGCCAAGCTTGACCTGCCTGTGGGCTTCATTTCTCTGGCTCACGATCTTACTTAAGCCAAGCTCGGCACGTGCCGTCACCTCAGGGATCTCCCTGGCGAAGGTGAAGGCTCTCTCGGCGGAATAAAGGTCGCCGTCGGCAAAAGCTTGTTCACCCAGCGTAAGCAGCTCGTAAGGGTCCCCGCGGTGCTGGTTGATCACCCCGGCGAAGTGTTGCCTGGCTTCTTTGAAGCGGTTTTGCGCGAGCGCCTTCTCAGCCTCGGAGAGCTTGATCTGCTCGGAGAGCCTGGTTGCTCCTTTCTTGATCAGCCTGCCCTTGACGCTCTCCTCTGTTACCACCTCCTGGAGCCTGTCGCTAAGCTCTCGCCAGCCCGGAGGATACTGCCCGTCGACTCTAGCTTTGCGGAAGTAGACGCGGGAAAGGCCCAGGAGCGCTCCTGGATCGTCGGGTCGGGAGGCTAGGATTGTCCTGTACTCGGTTTCGGCGACATCGAGCTTGTCCTGTCTCAAGGCCAGCTCTGCCAGCTGGTTGCGCAGGAACATGTCGTTGGGCAAGATCTCGAGGGCATTGTGCAGCTCGGCTATAGCCAGCTCACCATCGCCGCGGATGGCGTAGTACTCTGCCAGGTGCTTGTAAGGCTCCGGGTTGTGCGGAGAGAGGCGGATGGCTTCCCGCCAGGCGGCCAGCGCTGCCGGTCCATCACCCTGCTTGCGGTAAATATCGCCGCGAACCAGATGCCAGTCGGCATTGCGTGCGGACTCCGGGATGTCGCCAGCAAGCATGAAGCCTTCTTCCTGCTGTCCCTGGTTGGCAAGCAGGAGTGCCTTGGCAAGGATAGCCGGGTGGTAATGCGGATGCTTTCCCAGGGCAGACTCCACCAGCCCGGCAGCTTCCGGATCCTTTGGATTTAAGCGCAAAAGGGACTGGGCCAAAAGCGTCAGGTTAGCCGCGGATTCAGAGAGCGCGACTGCGCGCCTCAAAGGATCCACCGCCTCATCGAGGTCGTCTTGAGCCAGGCGAACCAGGCCTAAGGTCTGGTAGGCGATGAGAATGTCCGGATTTAATTTGAGCGCCCGCCGGCTCAGCTTTTCACCTGCCTCCAGGTAAAGGTCCTTCTTGGCTGGGGAGGCCACGGTGCGTGAGTGCACATAGGAGACGTATCCTCCTGCAGCCAGGACGTTAGGATTGTCCTTGGCTAATTCTTTGGCTTCCTTTAAGACGGCTTCTGCCTCCAGCACGGCGCTGGGCTTTTTCTGCTTAGCCAGGGCTACTGCCAGGCCGGCATGAGCGTCCCCTGTCTTGTCAGTTTCAGACAGCTTGCGGTACGCCTTTTCAGCACCGGCAAAATCGCCTTTGAGAAGAAGCTCGTCGGCATCAGCAAGGCATTCAGCCAGAGCCAGGGGGGCTGTCAGCCAGATAGCAAGGATTGCTGCCGTTGCCAAAAGAGCTCTGCTGCCCTTAAGACCAATAACGTTCAGATAAGAGGTCAACTTAATCTACCTCGTCTAACTGGTCTTCCTGGGCTTCTTCCCTGGGATTCTCGTCGGCGCCCCTGTCCGGGGGTATCGCTTTTGTCTTCTTACTGGAGGCGTCCCGGGAAGCGCTTTTGTCCAGCTGCCTGGCCTTTGCTCGCATGCGCGAGGCCTCGCCCCGGTCTCCGAGTTTCTCCAGTACGACCGCCAGCCTTTCGTAAACAACCGGCAGCCGCGGCGCGATGCTGGCTGCCTGGCGCAGGCTGGCTGCTGCCTTGACATAGTTTTTCTCATTGATAGCCAGGTCAGCCTCGGTGAGCATCGGCTGGATCCGCGAGAGGTTAATCTGGCCCAGAGCCAGGTCGGCGTCCTTCTCATCCAGGTAGCTGGACTGTCTGTAGGCTACCACTGCCTGATCGAGGTCACCTTTCTTCTCGCGGATATTGCCGATAAGAAGCCAGGCCCGGCCATCTTTAGGATCCTTGCGCACCATCGCCTCGAGCTTAGAGTGAGCCTCATCTAGCTGCCCGCCGGTCATGAGGTCTTCTACCTGGCTGTATTTGGAGACCTGGGTTGCAATGGCAGGACTGCCAGGAGCAGCAGCTGTATCCTTCTCCTGCCCGCCAGGGTCTTGTGAAGTGGTGGTCTCCTGGCTCCCTGAGAGCCGGCTTATGCCAGGGTTCAGGTCCGGGTTGGCGTAAGGGTTGATTGCAGCTGCCTGTTTGTAGGCGGTAAGCGCTGCCTGCCTGTCTCCTTTAGCCTCCAGCGCCCTTCCATATATATACTGCAGCTCGGCATCGCCTGCCTGCTTGTCCAGCTCGCGCTTGATCTTCTCTATGGTGGAAGCCAGTACCGCAGGTGATGCCAGCGGGGAGCTGACTACAGCCAGATAGTAGCTTCGGCGTGCTTTGCCCAGAGCCGGATGATTGGCGTCGGCTCCCCAGGCGTTCTCATACTCGAGCCGGGCACGCTCGAAATCCCCGGCCAGCTGGTAGGCAGCTGCTAGAGTCAGAAAGTTGTCGAAGGCAGGATTGATGGCAACCGCTTCGCGGGAGACTTCAATCAAGCCCTGCACGGCGCTGCCGTTTCCCGGGTTGAGTGTTGCGGCCCGCCTGTACTGGATGCCGGCATTGAGCAGCCGGCGCAGGGCGACAGGGCTCTGGGCATTGTCCCGGGCAATGTAGGCATATTTCTTGAGGATGTCGCCCAGCTCACGATGGCAGGTGGAAAGCTCGTTCTTCTTATCGGCCGGCCAGTCCTTGCTGACGGCAATCTTGAGCTCCTGAAAGGAATCGACTATCTTGCCGGCCTTCTTGAGCACATAACCCAGCTGGGCGTGTGCCGGGCCGGACTCAGACATTTTCACGACCTTGCGATACTCGACGATTGCATCCTCGAAGCGCCCGGATACCTCGTAGTCCTCACCCATCTTCTGCCGGGCGGCAAGATCAAGCAGATTGTTGCCGAGCAAACGCAGCGCTTCATCCAGATGCGCCTCGGCGGCATGGTTGTTTGGATCCACATATAAAGCGCCCCGGTATTGATTGCAAGCGTTGTAATAATCCTTCTTGCCCATGAGCCGATCGCCCCAGCGCAGCTGAGCAGCAGAGAGGTTGGTGCGGAACTCCTTGTTGTGCGGGTCGGCTGCCAGAGCCTTCTCGTGCTCGCGAATCGCATCGGGCCAAAGCCCTTTCATGCCCAGCTCGACACCTCGATTGTTGTGCTCGACGGGCGTGCGCGGGTTGGGTGTTTGCAGGCGCACGCCGGCTGATTGCGAAACCGGGGCCGGTCGCCGTCTTTTTGTCTTTGTTTTGCTCTCAGAATCCAGCCCTGCCATGGTGAGGCAAAGGAGCAGAGCTACGCACAGCGCCATGGCGCTGCTGGGCTTAATCCTCCCTAACTTTTGTGCCTGTTGGGGGCGCTGCATCGATTAGCCCGGTGTAAGCCTCTTGCCCTCAGCTGTTCTCTCTATGCCCTTCATTCTAGCCAGGAAGCGTAGATGGCGGTCATCTGCCCATGCTTTTCCCCTGCCAGGCGGGAAATATTGTTAGCCAGAATACTTTTTTGCCACCAGAAAGGCTATTTATATTGACAAGCTCTGGCTGGACCATTAAAACTTAATCACCTGGCTCTTGTCTGAGCAGACACTTCCCTTGAGGAGAATAAGGCCAATCTAACCTACTCTGATATATTTGAGGTAGCAGCCGCCGCTGCCTTAAATATGCGTAATCAAGCTGTTACTACGACACCGCCGATCTGGAGTCGGTCAGGTGGAGGGGTTGCAAGTGAAAATATCGAGAGCGCCGTTTTTTGCGCTGAGCATGGCATTCGGGTTTGTAGTCGCTTCGGCTCCAGCAAGAGCGCAGCTGCCTGCGGTCAACTATTCCAACTCTGTACGCACGCCTGGTGATATTCAGTACACCCCGGAGGGACAGAAGTACCGCCATATGAAGCGCAGCGAGCTTTCGCCGCGTTCCCCGGCAGCAAGCGGTGGTGATACCGGTGGTGGTGGTAGTAATGGTGGTGGCGTCGTATGGAGACCGACACCGCCTCCTGTAAGGCCGGATCTGACGCTCGATCCGATTGCGGCCGATGAGCCGGTGCCGCCGTCTGGTTTTCCGCCTATCCCCGATCGGCTCGACCTGCCTATTAGCCATGCCGGCCGCTGGGCAGGCGGCGGTGGTGGGGGCGGTGTGCCTGCAGTCGGCGGTGGCGGAGATCAGGTGGTGGTGCTCGATAATAAGCCCAGACAGATCAAGCCTGAGCGCCACAAGTGGGCTGTGCACTATCCGCCCGGTGCCTTTGTCAAGAAAAAAACATATGAGCTAAGTAATGAGCAACCATCAAGCCCATACCCCAAGGTGCGTACTGCCCCGCTGCCCAGAAAGCGCACAGGCGATATGTTCTACTCTCAGGGCTCGCCGGCTTACAAAGGAGCCAGCGAGAAGGACTTGAAGCAGCTGGGGCGCGAGCCGCAGCTAAGCGAGCGCGAGGATGTCGCCAGCCAGCCGGAAGCGCCCCTGCCGGTGGTAGTCAATCAAGCCAAGACTCAGGATCTGTCCCTGCCCGAGGATGATTTCACTTACCGGTCCAAGCAGAGGTCGTTTGCTCGCCGCATGGGGAAGAGGACAGTCAATATCATGAGGCGCCCGGTCAATATGATGGGCAGCTACGCTGGGTTCAGGTTCTGAGAGGAAGAATAATTTTGCTTGCAAGGAGATTTACGATGAACAGCAAGTTGACAGCAGCAGTTGTGACAGCGGTGACGGCGGTGGCAGTAACTCTTCCTGCTTACGCTCAGCACCCAAACAGCAAAGTCAAGACGAACGCTATTCAAAAGAGTGGCTGGTACAAACACCCTAGGGAAATCCATATTATAGACGAGAGGCCCGTTGTCAGGGATTTTCGCGAAGCCCCGCAGGAGGTAGGCACGCTTGAGCTGCCGCCCGGCCCGGTAGGCTTTGGTGGCGACAGCGGCGGCGGCGGCGCAGGCGCGCTAGGCGGTGATCCGGGCAGCACCCTGCCTGCAAGCGGCCTGCCGATCGGCGGCCCCAATCAAGGCTACCGCGGCGCCCCGGCCTCCGATACCACCTTGCCCAAGTCCGGGTTCGGCCGTGATACCAACATTCCTGCCCGCGGCATGGGCCCCAGGCAGGCGCTTCCTGACGGCACAACAACAAACAGGCTCATGGGGAAGATGCTCAACCAGGCAAGGCCTGCTAGCGCCGGCGGTCCGTTAGCCGGACGCAGGGGGCAGGGACTGGGGCAGGGCCCCGGCCAGAACAGGGCTTCCGGAAGGCTCGCCCCGCCGGCTGTCAGCACCTATCCAGGCGACTTCGGCACTGGCTCAGGCTTTGGAGGCTCAGGCTCCAGAACGGAAGCCTCAGTCACAGGCAAGCTGATCAAGCGCGGCAGCCTGCTCAATAAGTAAGCCGGGCTGAGAGGCCGGAAGGAGCATGCGACCTATAGCCCTTGCATTCATAGTATCGTTTCTACTTGCCGGGTGTACTGACAAAGGCGCCCGGGAGGTCGGAGAGCGGACAGGTGGCGCTTCAGCCACGCGCAGCGTTCTCCAATATCTGCGACCGAAAGCCAGTCCCGAGTATATTGCCAGGGTTGCTGAGGAGGAGCGGCTGAGGGCGCAGGCCGGACAGCTGGCTGCAGCCAGGCCGGGCACGGCCGGGAGTTATCAGCTCCCGGAGGTCTCGATGGCACCCTTGGCGCCGCCGGCTGAAATGGCCGATGGTCCGATTGTCACGCCGGTCGGGCAGGAGGACAAAGGCGGATTCTTCTCCAATCTCTGGCCCTTCGGACAGCAGGAGCCGGGCGGCAGCCAGACAGTGGCCAGCTACGACTCCGGAGCGTCCGTTCCGCCCCCACCGCCTGGTGCCGCCGGCGGCGGGCTGGTTCCGCCCCCACCAGCCATCTCGCTGTCCACACACGCGCAGGCCCTGCCTTACGATCCTTACGCAAATCCGTATGTAAATCCTTACTATCCACCATCTAACTATGCACAGCCTGTCGAGCCGCCCCGCCCCGCCGGCAGCCTGTTTGCCTCCGGCAGGGCTGACCAGGCTGGGCTGGCAGAGACGACCAGCCTTGGGCCGGACAGGCACAGGGATTTCGTGCCGATTACGCCAACTGGCATGGAGCCGCGCTCAGCTTACAAGGTCAGGGACGATCTCAAGGTGCTCTGGAGCGGAGCTGTGGCCAGCTCGCAGCTGGGAGCCCTGGCCAGCCGTGACGAGAAGATTGCCCGTAGCCTTATGCGTGTCTCCGTCAGCCTGCCTGGACAGTCGACCAAAGGTGCTTTCAATGTCTCTGCCCATCAGGTTGCGGGCATCTTCAAGCCGGTGCCGCTGGACAAGCAAATCCAGGCAGCTGTGGTCAAAATCGAGAATGATGTAGTGCAGTCGTACTATCGTTATCTCTACGCCTATGACAAGTATGCGCTAGCCCAGCAGACCGTAGCTGCCCGGAAAGAGGAGCTGGCAGTGGCTTTGACCTCAGCGGAAAAGCAGAGGGCAGCAGCTGATCTTGCCCAGGCAAAGAGCCAGGCAGGCTCCGCTCGCGAGGATATGCGCGCTGCCGAGTACGAACTGGCATCTGTCGCTGGTGCTGCCGGTGCCAGAACGGTCATAGGGCGTGTCTCGGGCGTGACGCCCAGCCTGGCGATTTTGAGCCAAGCAGAATCAGCAGCAGTTGCCTCAGCAGATGAGGGGCAAGGTTCTGGTTTGCCCAGAAGGATTTTAGGATTACTTGGCTTGAGTAAATCAGAAGGCTCCAAGGAAGAAAAAAAGGCTGAAGGCGCAGAAGTTGAGAAAGCAGACAAGAAAGTAGAAAAGAAAGAGAAGAAGGAAAAGAAGGAGATAAGCGAGATTCAAGAGAAGCGCCTTACTGCTGAAAGCAGCAATGCCTTCGAAGATGGCGAGCGGGAAACCCATGGTGGCAACAGGGTAAGTGTCGGATCGACCGGGCAGGCAGCAGTACCTGACGAGTCCGGCGCGGATAGGCAGGAGTTGCCTGTTGCCTTCGAGCTGAAGAAGGTGAAAGTTTTGCCGCGCAAGTCCGTGCTCGATGTTGCAATTTGCAACCACGGCAAAGACAGCTTTGTCTTCAACCCTGGCGGATTGTCCGTAGCCGAGGGGAAGAGCAAGCTCTCGCCGGCTACCGTGCGGGCCGACTTTGAAAGCACCAGCATTCCTCCACAAGGAGCGGTTTCAGGCACCATCACCATCTTCGGCCGTCCCTGGAACGATCGGCTGACCGTCTCGCTTTCGCAGGGCTCCGCCAGCATTCAAATGCGCAGGTGAGAGCTGCGGGAAGCAGTTTTAGGTAAAGGCAAGCATGAGAGACAATCCAATCCCGGTTTCCGGCCTTTTATGGCAAGCTTTGCTGCCGGCTGCCGTGGTTCTTGTCTTGCTCTTGCCCGCTGCCCTGGCTGAGCAGGCGGGCAGCCTGACCGCAGGCGATACCGGTATGGCTGCCGACAGCAACGAGGTGGTCCCATACAATATAAGGAGCAACTATCACCTCAGGTTCCCCTTTGCCAAAAAAGCCTTTGAGAGCGATCAGCTGGTGGTTGTCTCTGATAAGGAGAAGGCGCCAGGTCAAAAGGAAGGGACAGGATCGAACATCCCTGATGTCAACGACCCAAAAGGCGGTGTAAGCTCACCGAATCCGGAGCTAAAGGGTCCGGTAAACCTGAAGCGGTCGGCCGGGAAGCCGCAGGAGATTCCTAATGCACCGCCTGTGCTACCATACAAGCCGCTGGTCAAGTTCTGCAACGACAATCCCAGCCAGGGGGTTTGCTACAGGCAGTTCTCTGTCCCTACCGTCAATCACCCTGCGACCTTCAGGGATCTGGAGCTGTTCGAGAATCAGATGCAGGTCTTCGGGCTGCCGATCTCAGACACGCAGTTCCAGGTTATCGACAGGGAGAACAATCAGCGTTTTTTAGAGCTGCTCTTCGATCCGGAGCGCTTCATGTGGCTGGCGACGAACACCGGCATGATGCAGGGGGCTGCTGCTTCCAACAGTGTCGCCGGAGCTGCCGAGAAGAGCTTCAACAACGCTTATTACCGTGTTATGGATGCGCTCATTAATATCGCCAATGAGCGAGCCGGCGTGCCCACGCAGGCGAACAATCCCAACAAGACCATCCCGCAGGCTGTCTGGATGGTCCAGCAGATGTACCATCATGTCTTCGTGCCGATGGCGATTCTTTTTCTCTTGCCCGGCGCAATTCTCACGCAGATAAAGTCGAATGTGAGCCTCGCTTTTCTAAGCAGCCAGGATGAGGACTCATCCAGCCCCTTTGAGGGGATTCTGCGCGCAATCATAGCCATTTTCTTGATCCCGGCCACCCAGCTCATCGTCAGCTATGCCATTGATATAGGCAACTCCATGGCAGATTCCGTCAAGCCCTGGGTGAGCGAGCAGACAATCTTTTCCTGGGCCTCAGAGCAGACCTACAACAACAAGGTGCAGCAGGTGCGCAACGCCATTCTCCCACCGGCTGGCGCCGCCCCGGCCACCACTTCCTCGCCTGTAGATCCAGCTTCGGGAGTGACTGTCTTTGGCATTCCCGTGACGACCATTCCGGTTATAGGTCCGATAATCGGCGGCATCATCAATGCGCTCTCGGCCCTGATCTTCGGAGCAGGCGGTACCGGCAAGGTAGCGGAGGTGTCGGAAAGCACCGTCTATATGGAAGACCAGCTCTGGCTCAGCCAGATGATGCAGTTTGGCTTCAACGCAGCAAACTATCTGTTCGGTCAGGCAATTATTGTGCTCACTGCCTATCAGCTCATCTTCATGTGCTATCTCTTTTTGCTGGGACCGATTGCAGCCTGCTTCTTTGCCTGGCCGCAGCTGGGGCAGAAGGGGAACATCTTCCGCGTAACTTTCGGCAGCTGGCTCAACGGTGTCACTGTTCTTTGCCTCTGGCGCTTCTACTGGTGCGTGATTCTGGCTGTGGCTACTCAGCGGATTCTCTGGCTGCAAGAGACAGCAGGCTTCAATGTGAATGCTCAGTGGGAGATGATGGTTTACACATGCTTCCTGGGCATGATGCTGGTTATTCCCTTTCAGCCTTTCGCCTTTGATCCGGGTCAGGTAGCAAGC
>CAYPBX010000022.1:0-12548 GCA_964409075.1 uncultured Candidatus Obscuribacterales bacterium | reverse complement strand
CTACACACTCCTTCCGCGCTGAAAATCGGGATTAATTTCTGCGCGGCTCCTTAGCGCAAGAAATCGCCGGCGCCCCAAGGCATGCCATAGCCACCCGGAGCCTGAGATCCCATGGCAACGGCGACAGCTTGCTGAGTCTGTCTGCCCGCCGCACAAACTCCTCGCGTTTGCCAGGTAGAAAGTCAGTCCGCAAATAATTCTGCAGGGTTTCCAACAAGCGGACACGAGCGCCGGGTGGAGTTCCAGAAGAGGAAACCAACGGACAGTAAACCTCGAAAACCTCTTTGGATAAAATTCCTCGCAACTTCTCTCCCTTTCTTTCATGGTGATGCCTGATGGCTCCCAGCATACCTGGAACGAATTTGAACCGGTACTTTCCTGTGAGAGCCAGTCGCCAGAAATACTCAATATCCATGAAAAGTTCGAGGTCTTCCCGCAGAAAGTGACCATCACTGATTATCCTGCGGTCATAAAACGTTGCTTGACTGGTAATGCACGTGTACGGCGGCATGAGCTCCAAGGCAAAAACTTTAGGAGCTTCAATGTGGTTCAGGAGCTGGGATTTTTCATCCAGCATCTGCCAGTCACCAAAAAGGACATCGATGCTGTCATTCTTTGTATAGACATAGGCCAAATTCTCGAAACAGCGAGGAAGATAGCAATCATCAGCATTCTGCCAACCGATGAGATCACCAGTGGCGCGCTCGAATCCTTTATTTATCGCATGACTCTGTCCGCGATCAGGCTCGCTTATCCAAAATGCCATAAAGTCCTGGTATCTCCTTATCAGATCCAGACTGCCGTCCGTGCTGCCACCATCAATGATGATAAGCTCGACATTCGGATAGCCTTGCAGAAGAACCGAGCGAATCGCCTCTTCGAGGTATCGCCTGTGATTGAAGGATGGTATGACCACAGAAATCCTGGGCGCAGGAGAGTCCTCCGGATAACCAGGAGATCCCTCGGCCCACGGAAATCCGTCTTTGCTTTCATCTGGACCGGGAAGATCGTCAACGGTAAGAATCATCCAGCAACTACGCCACCCGATCAGTTAGTCAACGCTGCTCTGGTCGTGATTGCAGAAAGCGAGCCCATCCATTCCTGCACCCTGCCTCAGCGACTCCCAGATATAGATACCACACTTAAAAGTCTCAATTGGTACAGGCTGTCAAGCCAGTCTTTTCATTCCGTTGTCAAAATTCCACGGCGGAGCTGCCCAGACGGAGCCAGAGCACGGCATTGGTGCTAGAATACCGTCAATAGCCATGAGTACCGACACGCTCACCTCCACGCTTACACCGCTTGCAATTGCTATTGTTGCCGGAGTAGGATCTGCCGCCGTCGCCATCACCATCGTGTCTGCACGCGCCTGGCGCGGCTCTCTCAAGTATCTGTGCACTGACTGCCGCTTCAATAACAATAGGGATTGTTTGAAATCGGCTCGACCTCACGCCCTCGACTGCCTGGCATACAAGAGCCAATCAGAATCAGTCTGAGCTGAGCTTCAAAGGCTCCAGCGTTGCGGGCAAAAAATTAAAATACCGACAACGCCCAAAAACAGTCAGGCCCCCTTGCCGGTTCACCCACCGGACACAAAGGGACCTGCTCCTTGATGATCGATTGCCGCCTGAGCGACATTCCTGTTTCCACACGATCGTACCGGTCGACATCTCTCTATATGCGTGAGACTTTGTCGGGGTCCAACATGTGGTGGCCCGCTCGATTACGTGAGTACTCGAATCGGTCGATCTATTATCAATTTTATCCGCTGGGCTGCTGTCTGCCCAGTTAATTCTTTACCAGCCTGGTTAAAATCCCCGGACAGGCTGCTGCTGCGCGCCGCCAGAGGTCGAGATGGCGCTATGGAGAGATCGGTAGAGAAGCCGCTGGCTCATCCAGTAAGATAGAGGGCGGGTTACCACGAGCCCGCAATCAATGCCAATCAGGCACCGCTCAGCTAGCAAACCTGACCTTTGTCTTCTCCTTGCTGAGTATGGTCAGAAAAAGCTTCACCAGGCGCGGATCCCAGTCCTTGCCAGCTCCTTGCCCGATGATCTTGAGCGCCTCCTCATGGCTCAACGCCTTTCGGTAGGGGCGATCGCTGGTCATGGCGACATAGGCGTCGACCAGAGCGACAATGCGCGACTCCAGCGGTATCTCGTCGCCTTTAAGACGCCTCGGGTAGCCGGTCCCGTCCCAGTGCTCGTGATAAGCCTCGATTACTGACGCCACTCGGTGAAGATGCTTGGCCGGCTCGAGCATTTTCTTGCCGATGGACGGGCTCTGCTCGATAATCTTGCGCTCGTCTTCCGTGAGCGGCCCCCGCTTTTTAAGAATCTCCTCCGGCAGGGCAATCTTACCCACGTTGTGCAGAATGGCGGCCAGCGAGATAATCGTCACGTGCTCCTTGGAGAGATGCAGCGACTGGGCCAGCTTGCTGGCATACTCGGCAGCCCGCGGGGAGCGCTCCTTGCTGTATGCATCCCTGGCTTCGATGATTTTGATTATTGCTCCGAGAATACCGAGGATTCCGTGCTCGGCTATGAGCTTGATATCAATTGAGGCCATCTCCTCGGCCCTGGCCTTGATAGCGGCCTTTTGAATCTCGAGCGCCTCCTCTCCTCTCTCCTTAAGGCTTGGAATGAGATCCTCAGAAACAGAGCAGACTTGATTCCGACCCCGGTGCTTGGCCAGATACAAGGCCTGGTCTGCCAGCTCAGCAAGTCTTTCACGCTCCTGCGCATCGGTCGGAAAGGTAGCTACACCGATAGATGCTGTCACTATACAGCTTCTCAGCCGCTCGGCATCAGCATCGCCAATCTTGTCACTGTCCACTGCAGCGGCGATCTTCTCCTCCAGCTCCGTCTTGCGCTCGGACAGCTCGGACACCGGCTTCTCTTTGAGGGCATTACAAATTCTCTGCGCCACGAGTCTAGCTGCAATCGCGTCCGTCTCCGGCAGGAGAACGACAAACTCCTCGCCGCCATATCTGGCAGTAGTATCAACATCACGCGTGGTTCTCTTCAGCACCGCTGCAATATGCTTGATGGCAACATCGCCATATTGGTGCCCGAGCGTATCGTTAATCATCTTGAGAAAGTCTAGGTCGACAATGACATAGGAGAAGGGATGCCCAAATCGCTGAAAGCGGTCGATCTCTCGGGAGAGCTGCTGGGTAAAATGACGCCGGTTGAAGAGCCCGGTCATCGGATCGGTTACGGCCTGCTGCTCCACTTGAGCAAATAGCTCCGCGTGCGATGCCACTACAGCAACCCTGTCGGCAAGATCCTTGACCATTTTCCGATCCTTCACCGGCCAGGGCCTGGTACGGGTATCCGACACCATGCAGAGCGCTGCCTTGAATTCGCCGCCGTAGATAAGCGGCACCAGCGTTACCGACCTGGCACCGGAAGGCAGGCCCAATTCCAGCCTGCGCAGCTTCCGCTTCAACTCGCCTGCCTTGAGGAAGATCATCTTGCCCTGCTTCAGCTCCTCCAGCATGGAAACAGAGATCAGCTCGCTTGGACTCGCATCCTCCTTGCCATCACTACCATCGTCAGGTGAGAACTCCTCCTCCCCACCTGCCCTCTTGGTCATGACGAACTTGCCGGATTGCTCGTCAAAGAGCGACACCGCGCAAAACGAAAGCTCAAAGTGGCTTGCTAGAGACTCTACAAGAGTCTCCATTATCTGATCGACCTGCTTCAATGACTCGCGAATCTGATCGGACACCTTATTTATCAAATGCTCGCGAGCCTGATCGGCCCGGATCTGCGCAATCGCCCTGTCAGCACGAATATGAGCAGCAAGCTGCCCGGAGACCACTTTGGCAAGCTGCTGCTCCTTGGGCTTGAAGGCTGGCGCATCGGCAGCCCGCTTCCAGAGCGCCAGCACCCCAACTTTCTCGCTCTCGGAAACCAGCGGCACCACCAGCGCAAAATCCTTGCCGAAGTAAGCATCCGGCTTGCGCGCATAAATCGGATTGAAGCTCTTCTCCCTGCCTGTTTGATAGACAACAACAAACGGGCTCTCCTTGTCAGCAAGACTTACGGGGCTAGCACCATTGGAAGAGTCTACGATCTGCGGCACCAGCTCCTCGGCCTCGGCATCAAAAAGATAGATCTGGCAGCGCTCAAAACTGGTATGCTCTGCAACACGCCTGACCGATTTTATGAGCATGTCCTGACTCTTCTGCCCTTTAGATTCGCGAAAGAGACTGGATATCTCATTGATGAGCTTCATCTCCCTGGCATCCAGCTCAATCTTCGACTGGTCGTGGCTTTGCTGCACGACAACTGAGAGAACCTCGGCTACAGATTGCAGGACATCGGCTTCAGCCTCGCTCCACTGCCTGGGCTGCCTGCACTCCTGCAGCTCCACAAAGCCGGAGAATACACCCCGGCAGCGCAGCTGGCAGACCAGCCTGGCCCGCACCTCAGCCATCTCGAGCATCGACGATAAACCCGGAGAGAGCTTCCGCAGCCTGGTATCTTTGATAGTGTCACTGACGCTGATTACTCCGCCACCGGATTCGTCCGGAAAGCGGGCCAGGAACTCAACGACAATCGCTGTTGACTCCTCGTGCCCGAGCTCCTCGCCTGCGAAGCAGTTGCGCCCGACCGCTGAATACTCGTTGGTAACTGTCAGCTCCTCCTCGCCAATCACCTGCCAGATCAGGCCGCGATGTGCCCCGGTGACTCGCGTCAATCTTTCGATCGCCAGCTGCAGAATTGCAGAAATATCATCCGAGTGACGCAGCTGGCTTATCATCTCCCTGATAATCTGCTGAGCCGCAAGCGGTATCACAGCCTCGCGCTCGGCCGGGCGTGCCTGTCTGGCGTGAGGCTTAACCGCTTCTCGGCAAGGCATCGCCTCTGCCGGCTTCATCTCCCGGGGGGCGGTTACGGAAGCCTCGCCGTCTCCGGCATCGACTCCTCCAGGCAAACCGGCTGGACTCGCTTTGCTTGGGCCAGGCGACAGCAGACCTGCTTCCAACCCCTCCTCTAGCAGCGCCTGCAGAGGAAGCTCGCCTGACTTCAACCTGGCTGAATATGCCGACTCGAGAACCTCCCATTCCTTGGTCGGGCGTATGGGCATCTTCACCACCGGCCAGTTGCGACGACAGCTCTGCACAAGCGCTGGAGTCGAGGCGGTCTGCCCCAGATTGATTAGCGCCTCCTCAAGACCGTTTGCCTGCCCCAGATCGATGAACTGCCAAAGCGGCAACATTGTGGAGAAACACTGGCCCACTACCTGTGGATCGACAGAGCCCGCAGACTTATAGAGCGGATTGCCTGATTGATAACGCTCCTCGAGCGAGTAAGCAATTAAACAGAGCTCCTGACTCTGCACCAGAAAACACAGCTCCTCGTGCCCCTCCTCCCGTCCCTCGGAAAAGGTAGCCAGAAAGAAGGACTCCCGTTTCAGCTCCCTGAGCCGCTTCTCCTCGGGCAGGAGCGGGCCGGCATCCTTGCTCGACCAGTAGACAATGACCGGTGCTAGCCTCTCCTGGGTGACCAGGTTCTCTGTCTTGCGCAAGAACCCTGTGAGCTCGTCGGATGCCAGGCTTGAAAGCGAGAGCACACCAGGCCCTGCCTGCTGCATCAAGAGCATCTGGATCTGGGAACGCCCCTTATCCACCTTGGCTTCTTAAGCTCTAGTCGCCGGTCGACCGTTGCGGTCTTACTCTCTCAATACCCTTTGCTCTTAATGATTAATCTTGAGCTGAGGCAGAGTAGATCTGCTGCCGTCCGGCCAGTGAGCAGACAGAGCGCTTAGGATCTCAACAACATGACGAAACATTATGCCCGCCAGCCACACAGGCATTTAAGCGCCCTCCTTTCGCTAAAGTAAATGGTGGTCCCGTTAGACTGTCAGCTGGCGGGCAACAGCGGCTCCAACCTGCGCTGCCTTTTTGTCGAGATCCCGTTGACAGCAAGCTGAGAAAATGCCGAAAAAGGCTCCTACACATGCCAACAGCAGAGCCAGACTCAAATCCTGGCTGTGCTCGCCCGTATACAGGGAGAATCTGGATTTCTGGCTGAGAGCCTGGGGTCCAGTTAAAACAGCCTACAGGCAGATGCCTGATCTTCCGTATATGAGAACCATTCCAGCACAGCTTAAGGAGCGAGGCATCACCAGAGTGCTGGATCTTGGCTGCGGCAGCGGCTGGTTATCTATCTATCTGGCCAGAGCAGGTTTTCAGGTGACCGGCCTGGATGTAGCCCCAAGGGCGATAGAGCTGGCACGAGCCTGGGCTGAAGAAGAGAGCCTGAAGATCCAGTTCGATATCGGCGACCTGGCAGAGCTGTCTTATCCAGGCTCCTCCTTCGATGCTGTTGTTGCCAACTCGATATTCGAGCACTTGAACCTTGAGCTGGCACGGCAAACAGTCAAGCGCCTGCGTGAGCTTCTGGTAGCAGGTGGAAGCTTCATCGGCTGTTTTGACAGGGTAGGGGGCGGTCCGGGAGAGTATTACCAGCTCCCGGACGGAACGCACGTCTATACAGACAAAGCCAGGAAGGGCATGCTCCTTCGCTTCTATGAAGATACAGAGCTTTCTCAACTTTTCGCTGGCTGGCAAATCGACTCGATGCAAGAATTGGAGAGCGGTTCCAGGCTTTTGTGGGCGCGAGTCTAATCATAAGCGCTCCGTCGCTGCATCCTGCAGCTCCTCCGCGCCTTTTACGCTCGGCTGCGCAGCCCTGAGCCGGGCTGCTCCGTTGGCTCCATTGGCATGACATTCGGTAAGCGCTCCGTCGCTGCATCCTGCAGCTCCTCCGCGCCCTTTACGCTCGGCTGCGGACTCGTTGGCCCGAGTCCTTCGCCTCGCTCGATCGGCGCAGTATACAAGCCGCGCTCCGTCGCTGCATCCTGCAGCTCCTCCGCGCCTGCCCCCGAGCATGGCATCAGGAGATCCCCGCCTGACATTCAGCGCCTTCTCCTGCCTTTCATCTCTTTGATGAGGAATGCAATCTTGAGGTCGAGCAGAACCTCCTCGGAGTCAATATCAACCTTGAGAATCTCAGCAATCTGCTCAAGGCGATACCTGAGCGTATGCCTGTGTACATGCAGCTCTCGAGCCGCCGAGTTAAGATTGGCTCCCTGGGCGAGGTAAACACGCAGGGTATCAACCAGCTCACTCTCCCACTCCTCGTCGTATGCCTCCAGAACCGACAGGTTCTCCTCGTAAAAGCGCTGCAGCTCCGGATGATCAATCATGAGGTAAAGGAGCCTGCGCACACCCAGCTGACCGTAGCTGAGTACAAACTCGGCATCCTCATGGATCATCGAGCCGACAACCAGCGCCTGCCTGGCTTCGCGGTAAGCTTCCGGTAGGTCCATTACCGAGAGCGCCGGGCGGCTCATGCCGACTTGAACCCCGCAACCCTCCGATGAGTTTCTGACCTGGGATGCCACCCCCCGGGCCATTCCCGCCAGCTGCTTGATGTCCTTTGCCTCCTCAAGAGGAACCACAAAGGCACGCGTTCCCTCAACCTCCACGCAGACAAAACCGCAAGCAGACCAGTCCGGCGCCCTGCTGTCCTGATTGGAGGGCAGAACCAAATTTAGCGCCAGCACAAGCAGCCTGTCGCACAGGTCAAAGCCGAAGTGCTGCTCCAGACGCTCAATATCTGAGCCAGACAGGCGTCTGCCGGAAAGAAGATCCTTGAGCAGACCTGTCTGGGTCGCCCCGAAGGCATAAGAGTCTTTGCGCTGGTGGCTGAACCCAACTGCTGCGGCCAGCGCAGCAGGCGCCATGAGCTCGGCTAGTGCGTCAGTATCATCGGTGGCCCTGACCATGGCAGATAGATATCCGACAATCAGCCCCTCAAGAACGACCGGCATAACCAGGCGCCTGCCGATCCGCACCGGGTAAGCCAGGTGATATGGCTCGTGCCTGGCTGCCGGCTCTCGTTTACGCCGCTTGAGAAGGTTTTGAGCCTCCTCGGCCAGCACGCGTTGCTGCCCGGCAGGGGTCGAGCCCATATTGACCGCCGCTATCAGCTTGAAATCAGCGGTCTCAACCATGGCCGGGCGCTGGATCCGAGCACTGAGCGACTCCACCAAGCCCTCGAGTCCGCCAGACAGACTTGAGGTCACAAAAAGCTGATAAAGGCGCCCTGACTGGCGCTTGAGCTCCGACTGGTAGGCAAAGCGGATGTCCTCGACTGCCTGCGCGCAGTCCGCAAAGCCCGGCACAACCAGAAGCGGCACCCCCGATTCCTGGCAGGCGCTCGTCAGTCTGCCATCCAGGAGAGGCGGTGCCGCAGCGGCCGAACGTCCTCTGTTTCTCCTGTTCTCAAGACCGGATGGGACCACAACAGCTACAGCCGCAAGCTCTCGGAAAGACGAGAGATCGGCCACGTTCTGGTCAGCGGGGGAAGCAACCACCAGGCTGTAAGGCCTGACCTCAGCTCTGGTAACACTTACCACCCTGGCTACAGGGCGATCCAAGTTGTCCTCGCAACAGACGATCTGCGTCTCGGACAGCAACTCTGATTGCAAAAGCTGCCTTACGGTGGGTTGATGGGAAAGCTCCAGATCGATCATACTGACCAACATGATTTCTGTTCTTATCTTAATCCAGTGCTACAGCTGCCTGAGCTTGCACAATAGGTGAGGCGCGTGTCCCATTTGGCAACCCGGAATGAAGGAGACGCCCATCAACCAAGGCTCTCAAGCGGATCACAACCGCCGCTTCAATCAGCTTAGCGGATAAAATTTTAGCGAATCGCGCTCTATATCTTGTATTAAGCAATACCCGAGTGATACCATTCCGTTCCAAACCAATAGGTTTGGTTTTCCCGAATAAGGAGGAATGGCTATGAACCGTGCTGAGCTTATCAGCGAAATCGCAGAACTGACCGAACAGCCCAAGACCCAGGTCAGTGAATCGCTCAACGCACTGCTCCACACAGTTACAGGAGCGCTGGCACGCGGTGAGAAGGTAACACTGGTCGGATTCGGTACTTTCGAGCGCCGCTCGAGACAAGCCAGGACAGGACGCAATCCTAGAACTCTGGCCCCGCTACGCATCCCGGCAGCTCGGGTACCGGCCTTCCGCGCCGGACAGGAGCTGAAGGATGTCGTCAACGGACGTACCCGCCAGCAACCCTGGCAGGATCCCAGCAAGAAGAAGAGATACGGCAAAGCACAGCGCCGCTATTAATTCGACCCCCGGATGCCAACAAAAAGGCGGGCCCTCAAAGCCCGTCTTTTTTTTATCGCTCCGAGCGCGCCTGTGGCGCGCTCTCCGCTCTTCACACGTTCCGCTTCGCAGCCCTGGGCCGGGCTGCTCCGCTCCACTCCATGAGCACAAGATTAATCGCTCCGTCGCTGGCTTCGCCGCCGCTCCGCCTCGCTGCCGCTACGCTTAGAACCCACTCTCTCACGAGATGCATCGTCATGTGGTAGCGCATCAGCTCTAGTGGCTGAGGGCCTCTGCCAGGTCGCTATATATGGATGCCAGCTGATGCGTTACTGCCGCTCTCGGCCCCTCCTTCTCTTCCTCGGCATAGCGGCTGAACTCCTCGGCCCTTTTCCTGAATAAGCTGCGCAGGCGCTCCTCAAATGCCTCGATGTAATTCATTGGACCCTGACCTTTCTAGTTGTGTGTTCCATTGCCGGAACACGGGTCCCGGCAACAAGCAGCCTCATTTTTCAAAGCGAAAGTAGATTAATTCTGTCTGAAAAGGTTGTCAAGCTCAAGGCCTCAAGGCTAGATATAATGAGCGAAAGCCGCATTTTAATCTTTCTGCTAACCAGCTCATGCCGGCGACGGAGCAGTTCCTGACACCACACCCAAGGCGCAAGACGAAAGGCTGGCGAAGGCAGGATGCGGGCGATGACGTTTACGCAGGATATAGGGAGCGACCCCGGATATCATGCCCGCCGGGCGCAGGGCAGGCTACCACGAGCCGCTGGTGTAGCCTCTAAATGCAAAGAGCACAGCCGCCGACCATTACAAGGAACTTAGTAAAAACCACATGGACAGCCGGTTTCAAACCTTATATGCTTCTTTAGAACTGCCTGATGCGGACTTATACACCAGAGCCTATGCCAGATAACCTTTTCCATCTCTTTGGCTTTATCATGATTGTCGCCCTCCTGGCTGGCATCGCCTTTCCCTACCACCTGATTCCCGAGAAAGAGCGCAAGGTCAGAAAGGTCGGATCGTCCTACTGGGGCATCTACGAGGGTACCGAGGGTGACGAGCCCGAAGATATGAGGGTAATTGAGATCAAGAACCCCGCCCGCAAGGAGAAGGTGATAGCCGGCAGCATCATGTACGTGAACGGAAGGGGCACTAGCTTCCGCACCTAATGAACGCCACGCCCGGGGAGCCCAACACAGCGCCAGGTTACCCGAGCGCGAATATGACCCCCGATATCATGCCCAGAGAGATCCAGGCGACGCGCAGGGCTCCTGCTCCCAATATCAATACATGATGTCAAGCGGGTCATCAATGACCCGGATTTACGGAAAAAGTGGGTCACTGGTTACCCAACTCGGGCTTTTTCTTGTCATTTTGGATAATGCATGTCCCACTTGATAACCGTGGCAAATTTGGATCATACATGTCCCAAATTGATACGCGCGCGCCAAATGTGGGTCACCAATGACCCAAATACCGGATTTTCACTAAAATTGGGTCATCGAAGGCCCCAACATCCTCTGGAGCGCAAGGGACTGGGCGATTAAGAACGGTTGAAAAGATGGGCAGCAGGGCATGTACTCGATGGAGTCCGTCCTTAAGGTAGCTGATGGCGAAAGCATCCAGGCAGGCCCGGAAGAGCAGCCCCGGCGATCTCTCCGCCGCCAGGTTTCAAGAGCTGGAAAGGCATATAGCCCGTAGAATGCGCCACCTCGACAGTAGCGCCCCTGTCGGCGCAGACGACAGCGATGGCAGTCAGGCGGTTGAGCGGATGCCGGATCCTGAGCTGCCGGGCAATGAGAGAGAAGCCTCTGGCGACAACACCCTGAATGGAGAGATAGAGCCCATATACAGGCGGATTTATTCTTCTTATGGAACGAGAGATGAGCTTCTGGGGGCTGTTAACAGATTGAGCGCAGACCTGTCGACCCAGGTCGATGAGCTTCTCAATCGTTTAGCTGGTCTGGAGGAACGGCTGGGGGTGAGCAAGCAAGGCTTGCCAGAGGATGAGAGCCAGGCCAGGCTCACCCTGGCAGCCGAAAGGTCACCGGTCGGCGAGCTGGCTAGACAGATGCTTGCCCTGGAGTACCGTCTCGATCGGCAGACAGCAGAGCTGAAAACCATGCTCCAGGAATGCCAGAGGCAGCTGGGCGGGCAGGTCGAGGACCATCTGCTGACGCTAGAGCGCCTCAATTTAGACTCTCGAGACTTCATTTCGCGCAATCTCATTAACCTGGCAGTTGTTCTCATGATCATTCTCTTTGCAGGCGGCTTTCTGCTCAGCAGCTCGGTGGAGCGCATGCGCAGCTACGTTACCGACCGACTGGAAGGGCTCAGAGAGAACATTCGCACCCTTTACGTCCCAGCGAAACCACCAATGGCAGAAGACAAAGGGCGTTTGTCACAGCAAGCAGCAGAAACACCTGCCACACCACATTCAACAGGGAAGAGCCCTGTCACCACCCAGACCCCTGCATCTGTGCCCGGGGAGTGAGGCAGGTTCCAGAACCCAAGTCCCATGCAACGATGCGGAGAGCGGGTTACCACGAGCCCGAAGCGAAGTGGATGAAGGCGGACCGGCGACGGGCAGCCGAGGGAGCGGTTACAAACACCCCTATCCCCGCACAAGACGCCCTGAGGTCAGATTCTCATAGGAGATGAGTCCGATATCGGTAAGCAGCTGAAGCTGCGCAACGTTGAATTGAATGATGGCATCAACTTTTCTGCCCAAGGCGCCTATGAAATCTCGTTGCGCAGCGATGACATCAAGGTTTGTGCCGACACCGTTGGCTCTGCGAACCCTGGCCAGTCTCAACTGCTCAGTCGATGAAATTACAGCCTTGGTGGCAACGTCGATCTTACGCTCCGCCAGCTGGCTCTCAATGTAAGAGCCGCGCACCGCCTCCGCGATGTCGATCAGCGTTTTATTGAGCATAAGAGCCTCAGCGCGCGCCTTGGCCCTGGACGACTGGATGCCGGCCAGGCTCTGAAGACCAAGACCGGGATGGTTCCAGTCGATTCGGAAACCCATCTGGTAGGAACGGCGTATCTGGCGGTTGACCAGAGCTGGAGGCAGAAAGACGACACCAGCGGCGGTGATCTCGCCGGCTGGGGTATTCGGCAGGATCACCGGGTTGCCTTCCGGCGGCGGAGCATCGATCGCCACCGGAGCAAGAGACCCCGACACAACCTGCGGCTGATCGAAGGCAGTTCCAGGACTGGTCAGGGACTCGCTCTTTCCGAGTGTTGCCCCGCTCCCTATGACCTTCGCGAAATACACAAATTCAGGATAGAGAGGAGCACCACTAACCTGGACCCTGCGCCTGGCCGCCACAAGCAGGTGGCGCACGCGCGCCAGCTCCGGCCGATGCTTGACGGCAAGATCTAGAAG
>CAYPBX010000021.1:0-12573 GCA_964409075.1 uncultured Candidatus Obscuribacterales bacterium | reverse complement strand
CACACTGACCAGGGGCATTTATGTTGGCGATCACAACCCCGGGCACGGCAGTTATAACATCGGCAACTGCCTCCGCAGGCGCGCTCACAGCCGCCATCGCTCCCAGCGTACCGCCTGCAGCCGAGAGGATGCGCCCGCGTGCCTGCGCAATCTTAAACAGGTCCTTCCTGCTCATCGCTCCGGCTGCGGCCAGCGCCACATACTCCCCGAAGCTATGCCCTGCCACCATATCTGGAGCCAGTCCGAAGGCTGCGAGAAGATCGAAACTGGCCAGATCAACTGCAGCCATCGCCGGTTGCGCAATGCTTGTCTCGGACAGCTCCCCTTCTCTCGCCCGGACAATCTCCTGGCTGAAGACAGGCGGTGGAAAGATATAGCTAGAAAGGCGCTGGCCCTCCTGAAGGCGCACAGCCGCGTCAGCCTCCTCCAGTGCCTGTCTGACCTCTTGGAAGTAGACAGCCAGATCGGACAGCATATTGAGCCGCTGTGACCCCTGACCGGGGAAGAGATATGCCACCTTGCCCCCGGCAAGCGAGCCGGGCGCGGCAAAATAAATTCCAGCCGGATCGCTTATGCTCAGGGTCTCAGCCTTGAGCAGCATCACTTTCAGCTTTGCAAGTTTAGTTGCCAGGTCATCCAGTGAGGTTGCCACAACACACGCCGAAGCGCAGACTCCGCTGCCGCCACGCTCCAGCGCCTTGAGCCAGGTTCCGTAGGCCAGAAGCCCGAGAGGAAGCGGCTTGCTCTCTGCAGCTGGAAGCGAGATGCGCTTGGCCACCAGCTCGATTGTCCTGGCAATCTCGCCACGCTCTCCATTGAATACGAAGAGCTCCGCCGGCAGCACTCTGGCAAGCGGCGAGCCGTTCCCGCGATGCTCCTCCACAACCACGTGGAAGTTAGTGCCCCCAAATCCGAAAGCAGATACACCGGCTCTTCTAGATCTGCTGCCTGTCTTGATCCAGGGGCGTGCCTCGGTGTTCAGGTAAAGCGGGCCAGACTCAAAATCACACGCCGGGTTCGGCTTCTCCACACCGATTGTTGGTGGCAATACCTTATAGTAAACAGCCTGCGCTGCCTTTACGAGCGAGGCCAACCCAGCCGCGCACTTGGTATGGCCGATCATGGTCTTTACGGAACCCACAGCACACAGCTGCCTTTCTGCTCCGGACTCGGCAAATATCTCCTTGAGCGCCTCTATCTCCGCCTTGTCTCCAGCCACCGTGCCGGTGCCGTGCGCTTCGATAAGCTCGACTGTAGCCGGGCTGATGGATGCATCCCTGTACGCCCGGCGCAGGGACAAAGTCTGCCCCTCCTTGCGAGGAGCTGTCAGGCTGAGATCCCGCCCGTCGCTGGAGCCGCCGATGCCGCGCACGACTGCATAAACCCGGTCACCGTCGCGCTCGGCGTCAACAAGGCGCTTGAGAATAACAACGGCCGCGCCTTCGCTAATCACAATGCCATCGGCCCCAGCATCGAAGGTGTGACATCGGCCGCGTGGAGAGAGGGCATGAGTCTTGCTGAAACTCAGATAGTCGATCGGCTGGTTATGAGTATCCACAGCAGCCAGCACGACGACATCGCTTGAGCGAGCCCTGAGCTCGTTCAAGCCCACATAGAGAGCAGCCAACGAAGATGCGCAGGCAGCATCGATGGAGAAGTTGATACCGCCGAGATCAAACCTGTTGGCTATCCTGCCTGCCGCCACATTTCCCAGAAGCCCGGGAAAGGAGTCCTCCGTCCACTCAGGCAGCGTTGCGCGGAACTTATCCTTGATTGCTGGATCGAGATCTGCAAACTTCCAGTCCAGCATCGTTCGCGCAAGGTAATAAGAGGTGATCGGGCCATGCCCGGCATTAGCAAGCAGCACCGCTGTGCGATCAGCAGGCAGCCTTCTGGCATCAGGCACCAGAGACGGTACCGGTGCGGTATGGTAACCGGCATCAGCCAGAGCCGCTCGTGTGGCCTCCAGCAGGAAAAGATGTATGGGATCGATATATGGCAGGCTGCTGGGCGGTATACCATACTGTGTCGGCTCGAAATATATGCCTTCCAGAAAGCCGCCCCACTTGGAATAAATCTTGTCGCGTGCCAGCCGGTCTGCGTCAAAAAGCTTATCTACGTCCCAGTGGCTCGCAGGAACGACGGAAATGGCATCTACGCGGGAGAGGATGTTATGCCAGTAGGCATCGAGATCGGGTGCCTTGGGAAAAATGCCAGCCATGCCGACGATGGCAACCGGCTCTCAACGATAGCCGGTAGACCGGATCTGCTGGCAACCTGCAGTTCCGACAGACGTCTGGAAGAGCCTGCGGAGACCGCCTCATGCAGCTGCCCGATGGTGGTCGACTGTCTATGCAGGGCTGCTACCTGCCCCGCCATGTACATACCGTCCTGCCACTGCTTGCCCTCCGGAACGCTGACCAGCTCGGAGACACCAGTTTGCGGGTTGATGGCCCGCTCAATACCTTTGCTGGCAATTCTCAGCCGGCCCAGGTTCATGAGCTCAAGCTCCTCCCGGATCTGATCGCGGGCCCTGCCCTTCCGTTCCAGCTCCTGCCTGCGCTGATCAAACAGCTGTCTGTAAGGCGAATTCAGGCAGCGGATTGAATGCCCGGGACCGGTCTCGAAAAGGACGGTTGTGTCATTGGCGAGCGCCTGCTGTTGAAACCCAGGAACAATTGCGCCTGTGTCTACAGCCTCGGCAGTGAAGAGATAGGCTGTGCCCATGAGCACCCCGATCCTGACTCCGCGCTTTGCCAAGGGCGCCACCAGTGCCGATACCATCGTCGCCGAAAGATCGTCGTGGATGCCTCCAGCAAGAAGGATACTGAGATCGGATGCCCGGACCCCTGAGTCTATGGCACGGTCCAGTGTCTCGAGCATGGACTCCCAGAGGACGAAGCTCGAGCGTGGACCGACATGGCCTCCGCACTCCCTTCCCTCAAAGACAAATCTCCTCGCACCGGCTTCCAGGAAAGAGGATAAAAGAAGCGGCGAAGGAACATGCAGGTAGGTGTTGATTCCCTGGTCCTCTAATTGGCGTGCTTGATCCGGCCTTCCCCCGGCAATCAGAGCAAACGGCGGCCTGTGCTTGCCGATCACCTCCAGCTGCTCCTGGCGGAGCTGCCGCGGCACGAAACCCAGTATGCCCACTCCCCAGGCTGCTCCGCCCAGCTTCTCCTTCGTCTCAGACAGGAGCTTCTCGCAATCCGACTTGCGCATGAGCGCAAGAGCCAAAAAGGGTAGCGCACCGCCTGTGGCGACTGCCCGGGCAAAATCAGCATTGTCGCTCACCCGCGTCATCGCGCCCTGAACGATCGGATAGACCGTACCGTGAGCTTCCGCCAGCGGCGAGCCGGCAGCCAGCGGATTGTTGCCGAGAGCCGTGGCAATGTGCTCTTCTGCCGCCAGGCGCACAGCCTGGATGATGCCTCCCACCGTTGCATATTTCCTCGCCAGTGGCCCTGCCATAACCACATCCTGCCCGAGCGGGAAGAATGTCTTATCGCCATGATCCGATCGCCTGCGCAGGGCGCAAGCAACTGTCTGGCGCCATAGTGCCAGGTAAGGGTCAGGAGCGCCTCTGCTATAACCAGGGCCGTCCCCTGGTAACTGCCTGTCGACCTCGGCAAGTTGCAAGGCGAGCGAATTGGCAACCTGCGATCCTGGCCGGGTAAAGACACGGTAGCCTTCGCCGCGCCGGCGGGATATCTCGGAGCTAACAACAGTCGTCTCGCTCCCGTCCAGGCGCGCAATAACTGCCTTGACAGCAGGGGCAAGCGGCGACTCGGTAGCCAAGAGTAGCTGACTGTCGAGCACAACACCGGCTGCCTGCCCGGCCCGGCAGGCAGCCGCTGTTCTCAGCCCTATGCCACCACGGACCCATACAGGGATCTCAAGCCTGGCTGCGCATCGCTGAAAGAGAACAAATGCAGTCTCCTCTCCCACCCGGCTGCCCGCCTCGTTACCTGTGGCAACAACCGCACAAGCACCAGCTTTTTCGGCCTGGAGCGCCTCGGCAAGGCAGACAGCCTCCACCAAAGCAGTTGCGCCCGCATCTTTGACCGTCTTGACTGCACGCGCAAGCCGGGCAGCTGACAGATGCGAGGCACTGCAGGTGAGGATCACGCAGGTTCTGCTGTCACAATCTTTCAGCACGGCAACTGCAGCAGCCAGGTCATCGCTGCGATCAGCACCAATTCTGATACCAATGCCAGAGCCGGACTGATGCCTGAGTTGCTGCAGGGCTGCCAGGCAAGCTATGCGATCCTCGACAAGCTCCAGATCAAGAACCCCGAGCGCGCCTGCCTGAGCGGCTGCTGCGGCTATCTGGGTGTTGAGGCTGCACTCACTGCTGACAGCTGGCGTCAGAGCGATTATTCCCAGGTATGACATCCGCTTCGGTCTGGTTTCAAAAGAAAGACAACGCCTCTGTGTCGCCGGCAGCAAGACGGCCTGAGCCGCCTTGCTTCTTTGACGCCAACAACAGTATATAGATTGACAAAAGCCTTTCCATTGGAACGAGTTTAAGAAAAGAGATCCCGCAAAGCCAGGCGTGGCCTATAGAACCACGGTTTCTGTCTGGCTCAAGAGGTCGTAGGTAACCCCGCGCCAATGGATACGATTTGTCAACAATGAGTAAAGCGTCATCCAGGGAAGGATCAAATGGGCCAGCGGCACGGCCAGGCAGAAGGCCGGCAAGGCAGTGCGCAAGCGCCCGGCATGATCGCCGAGGATCAGCTCCCAGAGACGTTGTGCTGCCAGCAGTAGCACAAGCTCAACAAGCAAAAGCAGGCTGCCTGCTGCCCAGGCAAGCACAGCCAGCTCCTGCCCTGTCGCCAGGGACTGGATAATTGTCGCCATATAGGCTGCCAGCCAGATCACCATGAGGCAGGCACGCCGGATCGCCTTCACCCAGAGCCCGCGGTAGTAAACCTTGGTTAAGATCAGCTGCCGGCTCACCCACTGCCAGCAATCGGCGAAACCGATGTCTCCATGACTGGCAACCAGACAGCGAGCCGCAAAGCGAACCTGGAGACCAAGCTCTTTCACTGCTGTTGTCAGGACAAGATCATCATCAGCTGAGCGCTCCCATCTGCCCTTGACTCTGGCCGCGTCAAAGACGGATTTGCGGATCGCCATCGCCCCGCCCCAGGCAAACGACAGCCTGGGGTCGACCAGCTCCCAGGCAGTCAGGCGATTCCAGAGGCAGCGCAGTATGGTTGCAACGTTCAGGCTGTGGGGAATATAGAAACGGTAGCCGCTTGTTGCTCCCACCTCATCATCGGCAAGCGGCGCTACCAGGTCCCTCAAAAAATTGCTGCCAGCAATCACATCCGAGTCCACGAAAACCAGGACCTCCGACTCCACCCTCACTTGCTCCAGGGCCTTGAGCTGGTTGTTGATCTTCTCAGCACGCCGGGAATCAGACCCGGCGACCACCACGCAGACAGGCACAGCCTTGGATTCCCGGGCAAGCCTGGTCAGAACAGGATAAGCTGCGTCCGACTCCTCCTTGACGGCAAAGATCACCTCAAAATGGGGGATCTCTCTCTGCCTCCTGGCTGGATCAAAATAACTCTGCCCGAGAAGCTTCCGGATGTTCTCCTCAAAATCCGGATCAAGACCCTTGCAGGGCAGAATAACAGACAGGCAGGGTCTATAGTCGCCAGAGTCAGCTGCAAGCTGCCCTTCCACGTACCTGCGCAAACGCAGATAGGAGAAAATCTGCAGGAGAGCTGCTCCTGCCGTGACTGCAATGAGCAGGCAGCTGACAATCATGATCATCGTTGTGTCCACTTCCAGGTTTTATATTGGGGCAGCGCAGGTTGTGAAACAAAAGCCAGCGGCGTGTCGGGCTGCGGTAGGGGCAGGAGTATAATCGCGCCTTATGAGGCGCAAGCTAATATACAACGTGCTCAAGGCATTTGGCTCCCTGGAAGCCCGGGCTCTGGAGGCAGAGAGCCGCGACCCGAGAGGCTATCAGCTCGCCAGGCTGATGAGCATAATTTCAGGCAACCGCAACTCGGCATTCGGGCAGAAGCACTGCTTCGGCAGCATAGGCAGTCTGGCAGATTTCCGTAGCGCCGTGCCGATAAGGGATTACGATCAGTTCAAGCCATACATCGATCGCATCGTCGCCGGGCAGAGCAGCGTCCTTACAAGCGAAGATCCGGTTTTCCTCGCTACGACGTCAGGGACGACAGGCGCTCAGAAATTCATTCCTGTGACACGCCAGTATTTGAGAGAGTTTCGTCGATCCTCGACCGTCTCCGGCTATCACCTGCTAGACGAGTTTCCCCAGGTGAGCCGCGGCATCTGCCTGTCCGTCTTCTCGCCTGCCGTGAGCGGGTTTACCAGCGGCGGACTGCCCTGGGGATCGATCTCCGGACAGCTGTATACAAGCGAGCCTGCCGCAATCAAAAACATAGTGGCGCCCGTTCCCTACGCTGTTTATACAATTCCTGACTATGAAGCCAGGTACTACACCCTTCTGCGCCTGGCAATCAGCCAGCCTGTCTCCTGTCTATACACCCTCAATCCCAGCACAATCGTCCTTCTTGCTCGAAAGCTCAGGCAATGGCAGGATAGCCTGATCCGCGACCTGCACGATGGCAGCCTGAATGCCCCGGTACCCTTGCCGAGCAAAATCAGGGAATCATTGTCAACCTTGATCCGCCCGGACCGGGCGAAAGCTCGACAGCTTGCGTACCTGTCCGGCCGCGAATCCTTGACACCAGAGGCGGTCTGGCCGCAACTCGCCTTCATCTCTTGCTGGATTAGAGCGGCAGCAGCCTTTTACCTTCCCTCCCTCAGGGAGCACTTTGGATCAACTCCGATACGTGATATCAGTTATGGTGCCAGTGAAGGAAGAGGAACGGCCTACATCGGGCAGAACCGGCAGGTACTTTCTATCCGTTCCCACTTCTTCGAGTTCATCCCGGAAGAGGAGATTGACGCCAGCAATCCGCCTGTCTACTTGTGTGATGAGCTGACCGAAGGACGAAGTTATTATATTATTTTCACGACATCGGCAGGCCTCTACCGCTACCACATCAACGATGTCGTGCGCGTAACTGGCTTTCATAACCGCACACCGCTCATAGACTTCCAGCACAAAGGCGGCAACATATGCTCCTTCACCGGCGAGAAGCTCACGGAATCACAGGTGACAGCCGCGATGACAGCTGCTCTGGAGGAGACTGGACAAAGCATCCGCTTTTTCTCTGTCATTCCCGAGTTTCATCCGCAGCCGCACTACAGGCTGGTTGTGGAACCAAGCGCAGAGAACACCAGAGAGAGCACGGTAGCATCTGAGCTGGGCAGATGTTTTGAAGAATATCTATGTAAGTCGAACATCGAGTATCGGGAAAAGCGGGCATCCTTGAGGCTGGGAGCTGTCAAGTGTGAAATACTGGCTGCTGGAGCGTATGAGAGATTGCGACGAGAGCTGGTAGCCAGCGGCACGCCCGATGCGCAGGTAAAGGTAAGCCACCTCAACCCGAGGCAGGAGATCAAGTGCTTCCTTGAGCGCAACATCAGGAACTATGCATTACCACAAGGGACAACCGCAGGCAGTCAGCCCACTGCCAGCTCCGCAAACGCTGCCGCACCTGCCTGAGCGCATTCATGATCCTGGTCAGGCGTGCCGCCACCACATCCGATTGCACCAACAACATGCCCATTTAGCTTGATCGGAACAGCGCCGGTTGTCGGCAAAACACCGTTCACCAGCGAGGGAAGGGCGCTCCAGAAGGCTGGGTTCACGCTGGCGCGCTCGACCATATCGCGGGTGGAGATGCCGAAGGCAGCAGCAGCGACCGCCTTGCCGCTGATTTTTAGACTCAGCAGATTTTGTGCCTGGCTGTCGGAGACCTTAGAACGCGAACGCTCCCATCGTCTCTTGTAAGTGTTTCGATTGCGCAAGTAATATCGGCAAGAAGCATATCAGCCATGTCACGGCTGAAGCCCTCCCGCACTACAAATCGAAGCACTGCCAGATCCTGGGCATTAGGCGGTAGCGTGTAGGCAGGAACAAGCTACCCGCGAGAGCGCAGCCTCTCCGATAGATTGAAGACTGAAAAGCCGGGCTGTCCCTTCAAGGCTACCACCACCACCGGCATGGAGCTGTCGCTGCTTAAGATGTCGAAATATCCGCTTCGCTTTAGCTGTCCGGCAAGATAAGTCGCCGTCTTGACAAGAGCCGCTGCCACTCTCCGGTAACCGGCTCTACCCAAGCGCAGGAAGTTGTAGTACTGCGCAATTATGTGCGAGGCGCCACGCGAGAAGTTGAGATTGAAGGTAGGCATCTCGCCGCCCAGGTAGTTGACCTTGAAGACAAGATCCGCAGGCAGAAGAGAGTGGTCTTTCCAGAGAGCCCAGCCGATGCCCGGATAAACAAGCCCGTATTTGTGCCCGGAGACATTAATGGACTGAACCTGCTCCAGAGCGAAGTCCCAAGCAATATGTGGGTTTGTAAAGGGAATGATGAAGCCGCCTGAGGCTGCATCGACATGCAGCGGTATATCCAGAGCGCTCTGCTGCTTGAGCTTCCTGAGCCTGGCATCGATCTCCTCAATTGGATCCAGCTGACCTGTGAAGGTGGTGCCGAGAACGGCTACCACCGCTGTTGTGTTCTCATCGCACGCAGAGGCGACTTCCTCGGCGCACAAAATGTACTGGCCTGGCTGCATGGGCAGAACCCGCGGCTCGACGTCAAAATAACGCGCATACTTCTCCCAGACAACCTGGATATCTCCGCCCATGACTATGTTGGGACGGTCTGCAGGCTTGCCCTGAGAGCGCCTGCGCTCCCTCCATCTCCATTTGTGCGAGAGCGCTGCCAGCATCACCGCTTCCGATGAGCCTACAGTAGCAGTACCGACGGTCGAGTCGGACTCGGAAGCATTGAAAAGGCGAGCCAGCATGTTAATGCAACGCTTCTGGATCTCCTGAGTTTGGGGGTACTCGTCGTGATCAACCAGGTTCTTATTAAGAGTCTCAAAGATCAGTTTCTCGGCCTCAGGTTCCATCCAGGTTGTTACAAAGGAGGCCAGGTTGAGCGACGGATTGCCATCAAGGTTGAGCTCGTCCCGGCAGATCCGGTAAGCAACGGAAGCCGGCATCGACTCAGCCGGCAGCTCGTAGCGTGGAACCGGTTCCGTAAACTCCCGACAAGTGTATGTCAGACTGTGTGCCTGCTGGTCTTGCTTCAACTCCTTGAGAGCTATCTTTTTGACGACCATGAACGCCTCAGCTGTCCTTCAGATGCGGCGCAAAGCGAGCTTTGAGACCAGCCCAGAGCGACCGTCCTGCGCGCCTGCGATTCAGCCGCGCTTGCATTCGCGAGAGGTGTGCCCGGTTAAGCTCAAAGCGTACCCGCGTGAGCTCCTCGCTCAATGTGCCTGCCTGATTGGCCAGTGTAATGGCGCGATCCGCCTGGGCCTGCAGGTCAGGCATGAAAGCAAGCTGTGTCTCCAGCCGGGCTATGTAAGACTGATCGTTAGCCCTGTCCGTGAGCAGGTTGATTATGCGGTCCTTGGCCTGACTGAGCTCAAGCTGCAATCTCTCCGTCTCGTCCAGCTTGCGCCCTGCCGCCGCGCCGCCAGACCCTTGTCTGAGTACGGCGACGAAGCCTTCGGCAACGGCAGCCAACTCATCACGCAACCAGGCTGGCAGTCCTGTCTCCGAGCCTGTAACCTGCCTTATGTAGTTGAGCAAGGCCTGATAGAAAGAGGCTCTGATCTCAACAGATCGGGCAAGCGTAACCGGATGGGCCCGGCCCGGCTCATTGTGGGCAGCCACAGCAGGATCACTACTGTCTGCCACATCTGTCTCATGCCTGCGGGATAGATCCGCCTGCCTGATTGTCTCGCTCACCACCGCACCTGAATCGGGCGCACGCCCTGCACCTTTGCCACGTTGCCTGGCCGCCAACTGGGTTATTATCCGGACCCTACTAGCTTCTGTCCAGGGTTGCTGGTGTCATATCCGGTGCATATACTCCTGCTGGAGCTCTCAATGTTTCTTTACCAAGGACGGGAATCGAGCATTAGATGGAGAATTCGCCAGTAACCCGGCAGAGGCGACAGGGTTAAAACTTAATTCGGAAAGATCAGTACCGGGGTATCCTTGCGCCGATCATGCTAAAGAGCGCTCAGGGAGCGCCCCGGGCAGCTCCAGAATTTATGTCTGGGTTGGTTGTGAAATTGTGTTACAGGTGTTTACATCACTTAGCACGGGCAGCTGGCGGTGGTAAGCCCATTCCATGATGGAGCCGTCGTATACAGCAACAATGGTGCCTGTATATGCCTCGTGCATGAGCGCAAATGAGGAGGCCCGCACCCCAACCTCGCAGTAGGCGACGACTTGCCTGACAGCAGCAAGATCCGGCCCCAGCCAGGAAAGATACTCTCGCTTGCCCAGATAGGCTCCGTTGGAATCAAACATGCCTTCAAACGGGAGAAGCTGCGAGCCAGGCAACCTGCCTTTTCTGGGCTGGTAGTCAAACTCAAGCCCACTGTACTCGTCCACCGACCTGGTATCGATTAACACCGGCACGATGCTGCTTCCATCTAGTGCTGTAATCTCTGCAAGCGTAATCCTGCGCCGCTCATCCAGAGTGATAGCAAACTCCCCTTCGGCAGGCACAGTCGGGCGCGTGCTTAGCTCCTGCCTGGCAGCCAGCCAACCTGCCCAGCCGTCCTGGACAAGCGACACCCGAGATGCTCCCAGGTAGAGAAGCAGCCAGGCGACTCTGCCATCGCTGCCTTTGGAGGCGGGTCCGCCGCCATAGACAACTATTTGGTCTTCGTTGTTTAATCCCAGGCTCGACAGGCGTGCTGCGAAACGCGCACGCCCGGGATCAGCCAGAACGCCCCAGTAACCGGGCAATCCCAACACGGCACCGGCATCGGCAGGCGCTGCCTGGCAGAAGCTTTGCCAATCAATCCAGATCGCGCCAGGAAGATGTCCCATAGCATACTCGCCAAAGGAGCGGGCATCGACCACAACCGGTCGCTTGGTTGAATAGACTGACTCAGCCAGGCTGGAGGCCGAGAGAAAGGAGAAGACCATGGCTACCATTACTTAACTCTGGTTTCCAGAGTATATGACAACGAACAGCTTGAGAAAAGTCCTACGGCGACCTGATATCTCACCGTCGCCTGAACTCACTTACAGGACCAGGCTTTATTGCCGCCTTAAGCAACAGACACTTTGCTTAGCAACAGCTGCTTTGAACCACAATCCATTTGACTGTCGCCCGGTCTGTCGCAACCTCACATGAGGCGCCCGAACCAGCACTGGGCGCTCAAGATCTCTGCCCACCAACTGAATGCAGGTCCTTGGTTGCATTAGCCGCCGTGGAAGTCAATCGGGCAGTACATAGCCTGCTCCTGAATGTTGTTCTCTCTGTAAATGGGGATGAGAAAGTCCGTGTCATCCGTCTGGCATTTAGGGCAGGCAAGCGTACCCTTCTCGTATGGAAAGGCGAAGTCGCACCACATGCACAGATAGGTGCCTGGTTCAGCTGGTTTCTGATCCTGCGGCAACTTACAGAACATCAACGCTCCAGGGACGGTTCATAGCCCATGTCTACCATACCGTATACAGGGAATATTCCCGGCACAAAGAGCGCTTAACCGCCTGCTGGATCTCTTAACACCAGGGCCGCTACCGCAGCGCGATTTTGAGCGCTGAGCCGCTATACAAAACTAATTGTAAATCAATAGCCAAACAAGCCGGTCATCACAGCCTGCCCGGCCTGCCGGTGCTATCATTTTAGCCCTCAGGCAGGCTGAACAGGGAGGGCAAGCTGATGGGTGGGCGCAAAAGGACAAACGCCGTTAAGGCGGCACCGTCTTGTCGAGGTACTCATACCGACGGAAAAGCGACAGTGAGAACACAGATAGCAGGAGCTGCTGCCGCCACGACAAGAGGCAGCACAGGCAGCAGACAGTCTGACATTGCTGCCCGGGCTTATCAGCTATGGGAAGCGAGGGGGCGTGGTCACGGTGGTGACCTGTCCGACTGGCTCCAAGCTGAGCTGGAGCTGAAATCGTAGGTAACCGGCAGAGAACAGTTAGCGCCGCCTGTCGAAACAACCAGCATCGCTGTATGTCGGTGCCGGCTGGCCAGCCGTAACACCACCGGCAGTACCAGGAGACCCTGGCGTTAACGCCGGGGTTTGACGTAGGAGTCGTTTCTGTAGCCTCTGCGCCACCGGTCAGCTGAAAATACGTTGCGCTCTCAAGCCCGGTTGCGCGCTTATTGCCTTGTATCTCCACTCCACCGCAGGGTAAATGCCGTATTTTCCGGGGTGAGAGCAGTAAATTTCTGCTTTCTTTAGCCAGCCTGACTTGTCCTCAGTCCCGGCAGGTGCTACGCTTGCCCCATCGCAGTAACGGCACCTGCATCGCCACCGCCTGCCTGCCATCAGCTCAAAACGGGATTGCTAGAGTTGCAGGCAGCGGCAGACAAGCGCCAGGGCAAGCCCGCTTGGCTTGCCGGCAGCGCGAAGTCTCAGTATGCCTTATGGAGGAAAAATGGTTCTCGATCTTTTTGCCTTATTTC
>CAYPBX010000020.1:0-12606 GCA_964409075.1 uncultured Candidatus Obscuribacterales bacterium | reverse complement strand
TTTGGGGGAGCAGATTCTACCTTAGCTCGTGGCCTGAAATAACGGGGCCATTACTATTTACGCTATTTCGCCAATGGACAGACAGCGTTCTGTACGGCATAAATAGGGGAGCAGAGAGCAAAACTAGCTCTAATCGCCAGGGAGTGTTGCCACAGCCAGTGCAATCTGGCCGCTACGCGATCCGCGCCACAGTTTTTCACCAGAGTAGGTACGTTCCTTTAACTCTGATATCGCATTTTTGAAACAACTTTGAGGAGAGTCCCAATGAAATTTCATCGATTTGAACTGCTGAACGGATTGGACTATCACGCTGAAGGTAGACGTCTTGCCGAGAAGTCTGCACAGCCACCTTTACATAGACGCCTGGCCAGCGCCTTATATCTTGTAACGATGTTTGCTTGGCTATTATTGGCACCGGGAGCCTGGGCTCAAGATCATGGCGCCGCCGCCCGGCCAAGAGTGGGAGTTATAAATTTTGACGCCTATTTCAGAGGCAGTAGATTCGCCGAGCTGCTCTCTCCGAAGCAGTTCAATTACCGGCTTCCCTTTTATGCATCGTCGTCCGGGAAAACACCCTGGGAGCCAGGGGGAGATACACAGGAAACAGTCGATATGGAGATCTTATACGCCGCCAAAGGCGGTATTGATTACTTTATATATGCCTGGTACGACAACTGGAAACTCCCAGATGGTTTTCCTTATCGATTAATGAACCGCAGCCGGGAGCTTTATCACCAAAGTGCCGAAAAAGATAAGATGAACTTTTGCTTGCATATTACCCCGTCGTTGGAAAAGGATCCAAGGGTTGTTAAATTGTTTATTCATGAAATGAAAGACCCAAAATATGAAACTGTTATGGGCGGAAGACCGATTCTGTACTTTTGGCCGCTGGACAGAAACGGCTTCCAGCAGTATTACGGTGGATCGTGGGAAGCTGTTCGAGAAAGTCTTGAGACCAATTTGATCGAACCAGCAATGAAAGCTGGACTACCCCGTCCGTATCTGGTGGTTTTCTCGCAAGAGGACGACAAAGAAGACAGACACTACATTGACGACCTTGGCTTTGACGCAGTCAGCCAATATGCCACATTTGCAGGCGGGACTTATAAAGAGCTGACCCAAAGAACCGAAAGGCTGTGGAGTCAGCATAAAAAGATCGGTAAGGTCATCCCTCATGTTGTCACTGGTTGGGACCCCAGTCCTCACGAACACGACCCGTCTTACCCTTTTTTTAAGGGCTACATTGTCGACTATGCCATGCCCGATGAGATATCCGATCACTTGAAGCATGCGCTGAACTGGGTCAAGGCAAACCGGTCAACTGCCGAAGCCAACACAGTTATCCTTTATGCCTGGAACGAATTTACTGAGGGTGGCTGGTTGACACCAACCTATTCGGAAGGCAACAGCCGACTCGATGCCATCGCCAAGGTCTTGCGCGCAGATGGCGCGTCGCCCCCTGAGGCTGGCACACAGCCACGCCGACAACAGCGTCCTGCCACTGGTACACAGCCTTCAGGAGCAAATTCGCCCAGGCCCTCGACGGGGAATTCGCCAAGCCCATCAACAAGGAATTCGGCAGGTTCCTCAGCCCGCAACAATGCAGCCAGCCCCCATGCCTCGATTCTTTCAACAGTGCAACACGGTGATTAGATCGTCGGAGAACAGATCGCGGCTTGCCAGATCACAACGATCCCGGCCCCTTGATCTGGATGCCGGGATTTGTCACATCAACTGCATAACTACACTGCTTGTATGTCTTTCGCCGTTCATCTCGATGATGTGGCAGCGATGGGTTAGCCGATCAAGAAGATCTGCTGTAAGTTTTTGGCTGCCAAACAACTGAGTCCAGTCCGGGAATGCCATATTGATCGTAATGATCGTCGAGCAGCGTTCGTATCGATCGTTGATGGCCTGGAACAGCAAATTAGCAGCATCCTGATGAAATGGCACCATACCCAGTTCATCCAGTATTAAGAGGTCAACTGTCGCAAGGTTTGACTTGAGCTTTGAAAGTTTCCGCTCATCGTGAGCTTCCAGCAGCTCAGTCGCCAGGGACGCCACCGTGTAAAATCGCACTCTCTTGTAGTACACTCCCAAATCTGCTGTGGCGCAACTGCTCGCGCCGTTGGAAGGAAAGTTGATTTGTTTTTGGAGCGCTGGTTCCTAACGTGTAAGTAAGGCAAATTCGATTATTCGATTTGCATTCGAGTTTACCATGGCCGCAGATAACTTGTATGTGGGCAAAAATGCGTATCTGCAAAGACCAATCCGACCGTCAGTCAAGCTGGTGAAATGGTGTTCAAAGTCCTGTAAAAAATATCACCGCGCATGGATATCAGCGAATGTGATACGGCCCGTGTGTTCTGGTGGCATGTGAGAGCGCAGCTGAGGCCTTCATCAACTGTCCGACTAGATTGGCTGCTTGCCTGCTGGTGTCGCGGCGGAGATAGCGGACAAATTCAGAATTGAGCATGTACGAGGTAACATGAAAGTCGCAGATCCAGATCACCTCTTGTTCTCCCGCCTGGTAAGCAGAGGTCCGTCGTCTGGCGATGCCGTCAAAGGACAGGTCTGGAGAAGGATGATGGGCTGGAGAGATTACAAGTTCTGTTCCAGGTTGTGCCTTGATGCGCTTATGACCTACATGTATGGTGCCTGGAGCGCCAGCGCATACTCGAACTATGATTTTGTCCTCTGATACATCCAGATTGACCATGGTTCCTGCAGGTATACGCACGGATGCCTTTGGAGTCTCGATGGTCCAGGTCGTTGCAGGGGCTACAAACACTGCTCCTTTCTCTATTTTGATGTGGCCTATGGGAGTTTTGTTTATAACCGATCCTTCCCGTGCGACAAAATAGGAGGCATCATTAGCAGGGGGCAGTCTGTGGGCGAGCGGATAGTGTGGGTGTCCTTCGGAGTATTTTGGGTAGGAGCGCCGTTTTACCGCTAGGCTGTTTAAAAAAGACCTGAGGCGCTGCTTGTACGATTCTTCTACAGAGGAAAGCCGATTTGTGGTAGTGAAGCGGAGGGCGCCAGTGTTGCCTACGATCTGCTTGCCACTCCCCGATCTGTCCCGGGCAAGACGGCCGTGAGCCGTTAGGATGTCATCAGGGGGTCGAAGTGGGGGTGGATCGTTGCCAACGTTGCCGCCGCTGCCAGGAGAGGATATTCTAGGAGGTTCAGGTTCCCATGGCGTAAGCTGTATGTCCTTCAGTGTTTCAACAAGTGGTGCCTCAGCCGAACTAGCCTGTATGGCATCATCCCGAATTGCAATGGGATCGACACGTGGCTGCTGTTCGCCTTTCCGGTCAACTCCAGGGCGGCCGCTGTCGGGTCCGTTAGCTCCTGGGAAGCTGCCGCCCTGCTGCCCACTATCTGGGTGGCCGCTGCCTGGACCTCCACTTCCAGGCTGGTTGCTTCCTGCTCCTTCTATCTCTGGCAATGTTGCTGGCGCATGTAATTGAGCCGGGCTGTTGACTAGCGCTGTGACATAAGAATGCGACTGTGGACTACTGGGCGACAGCCTGCCTACCTCACCGACACCGAGATCGATGGAGCGCCCTTCCGTCCTTATGATTACTTTTGGATCGGTCCCGTCGAGAACCTCTACAAGTAGATTGCCGGGCTCAGCCAGACTCACATAGACCGTGGTTCCAGGCGCAATCTCGACTGCTCCTGCCGGAGTCTCCACAACCAGGGGATCCGCCTCTGTCCTTAACATTGCGCGCCCGCTCTCTATGCTGACAGTTCGAAGGTCGGGCTTGAAAGATAGCTTCGTGTCGTTTGTCGGTGCAATCAGAGCATTATTGTCTGTTCTCTCTGCTTGAAAGCGCTCAACTATTGCTGCAGTACCTTGGCGGTCTACCAGCCAGGTGGGGACTTGCGTACTGCCGGCTGTCTGTTGATGCATATCTGGAACTTGGCGGTCTACCAGCCAGGTGGGGACTTGCGTACCGCCTAGTCCTATGTTGACGGTATCGGTGGGGAGAATGATAGGGCTGCCGAAACTTGCCCCAGTTAGGGCGGTCACAGGATCTATCCTAATATTGCTTAAGCCGGTAGAGGGGCTGGTCGCTTCGATTACCGTAAGCGAGTTTAGCTCAAGGCCTGAGTCTGGTCCGGGGGGTGGTGCAGCTGATGCCTGTAGCGAAAGGGAAAGCAGGCAACAGACGGCACTGAAGATATGCCAATTCCTCACTCGCAGACCCCTCCGGATAACTTATTCCCTTGGATTAGGCTGACGAAACAGCTCCGATAGACGGAGGCTTTCAGGCAAAGGGCATACTGTCTCAGGGAGGACCTAGACAGGCCGGCGGCTGTATCGCCCAGATGCATCTGGTTTCATCTCCTCTTGTGCTATTGGCGGCAGTCAGAGCGAGGTGTTTGCACGGAGCCTCATCGGAGAGTGCTCCTTGTTCCTGCAGGATTGGACAGAATAGCTGTGCTTGGCAGTCTTGTTTGCAGGACATGACTGTTATACCAGTCCAATAACGATTGCCGCGGTGGCTGTCCGAATTTGACCGAAAGTCCAGCCTGGGCAAGACACAGCGAGGCAATTGCCAGGAAGATTATCTGGCGCTTCTTGGGATGTTGCATTTCAGACTTTCCTAACATGGCTGCCTCCCGGCCTGGGGCCTGCGCTGTCTCTTGCTAGCACAATGGCTCAAGGTCTCTGAGTCGTCTGTATGCTGTTTTGGAGCATCTAAGGCTATTTTAGGTGCTCTTCTTATGACCGTATATGGGCGAAACTGCGTAAGTGTCTGGTTGAGACTTGAATCATGAGAATGTGCATCAGGGGGTGTAATGATCATTCTCAGGGCTTGCGCAAGCTGACAAAGATGTTAACGTTGAAGTTGTTCTCCCAGCTCTCTCGATAGGTAAGAGATGGCGGTGTCTGGGCACCCAGTTAGCGCTCAGCCCGCAGAAGTTGCCCGCATAGTCGGTGCTTGTTGGACTTCAAGTGGCGAGCGCAACGACAGCCTGATGCTGGCAGTCGCGTAGGGTGGCATCTGCACAGGAGCAATGAACGAGCCGTCCTTCTCTCTGTCTACTCGCACAGCGGTACCAGGCTCCAAGCCCCCGAACTCACGGGTTGTTCTTGCAACTATCTGAATCAACGCCTGAGCGGTTTGCTGTGTCGTGTTTACGTCTCTGAAAATGACCTGCATGTCTCGGGAGATTCTTGAGTGATTGTTCACTATGGCAGTAATGGTCTGAGCCGCGTCGTTTTTGACGGCCATCGATCGCAGTGCATCGCTACGAGGCTGGCTCTCTGTCTCTACGATATGGCCCTGCGTGCTGCGGGTGAAAATTTGAAAAGTCGCTGAGATGCGGTTGAGTCTCAGCGAGTCCAGCTCTCCGCTGAACAAGAGGATTCCATTGTGGTGATTGTCATCGCCGAGGTCCTCTCCGAATGCCGTGTAGTAGTCACAAAGCATGATGTTGGTCCTATTGGGATCTGCCAGCTCGGTAAGCAGATTGTGCGCAGTAAGCGATGCGCGTATGTCAGACGGTATGTGTCGATTCTCGTCTGTGCACCAGGAGCCGGACCCGGAGCCAGCCATCACCTTGGGGGTGTCGGGTGAGAATCCGGCTTGGTGCAGATGTTGCCGCACCAGGGCAATATCGTCGGCCAGGCTGTCACCACCATAGTTCTGCCAGGCGACTGCATCGACGTACTGTGCGAAACCCTGGGCTCTCACTTGGCTAAGCCACTCGTCCATCAGCCATCCTTGATCTCTGTAGCCAGCCTTGCGGATTGGAGGCACGCCGTCGGGAGGCATCACCAGTTTTGCCTGCGGGTCGATCTGCTTTATTGCCCTTGCTGTTCGACCGAAGAAATAGGCACTGGCGCTCAACCTGTGCTGTGCGGATTCACGCCAACCCTCCTCGTCAGAGGGCTCTTCGGTCATGGTGCCGTGGAAGACTATCCAGCTTGCGTGCTCAAAACCAATGGTGTACAAGCGTCCGGGCATGCTCATATCTTGTTTGACGAAGCGCACCAAGTCCTGGACGAATCTCTCCCAGTCTCTCCAGCGTGCTGGCACGTAAGAAAAGAAATAACCGTCATCGTTAGGGAATAACGACAGCTCCCGCGGCATGGTGTCAATTGCAATCACTGATACAAACGCGCCGAGCCGGCTACGATAGTAGTTGATCCGCTGTGCGCAGTTCGAGAAATCCGCCCCGGCATAGCGACCGGTGTTCTTGTTGAGAGAGATTCTGACGCCGGCTGCTCCAGGGTGGAAGAGCCCCTCGAAGCTGATGCGCTTGAAGCCGAGCTCGCGCCAGCGTTGCAACAAAATCGGTTGATTTTCGAAATCAAGAGCGGGACTTGCCTCTGGTGAGCGATGTGTGGTGCCGGTGTAGTGACCGTTCTCATCGTATTCTTCCCAGCCCCAGCCGCCGCTGTCTCCATCCCCGGTGCCCAGGAAGCGGTGCAGGCTGCTGGCCTGACCAAGAACTTTGTTGGTAGCCACGACTACAGATTGTCCGCCTGGCCTTATCACTGTACTGAATGCGGCTGGCGCTCTGGCGGCTGCTATTGAGCCTGCCATAAGGCTGCTGCCGTATCCCAGAAACGCCCGCCTGCTTATGCGTTGGCCATATGATACCATAAGTACGCTCCTCCAGTGGATGAGGTTGTTGCAACTCCCATTCTGCCACTTGTCCGGCTGCATTTCCATGGGCGCAACTGCGTAATTCATGCCAGCGGGCCTATCTTGACTGGTGGCACGCAGAACCAGGCTAACCATGTCGGTCGGTTGCACAAGCTCCAGCGCTTAACTTTTACTCTTGAAGTATAGTGTTTGCTCGTCTTTGCCGTCATCCGTCACCAGACGCAATACCGGGGTCATCTCCGGGGCCATGCCTTTATTGGAAGTCAGGCTAAAGTATCTAGCGGTAAGAGCAGAGACAATATCACCTAAGGCGCTAGCCGGTACCGATGAGAAGACGACATAATTGCCGTTGAGACAGGCGTCCAGATAGAGACGCACAATTGCCGATGCGGAGGCTCGTGCTTCAGTGGCAGATAGTGGGCTGCCCTGCTTTGCTCGCACTTTAATGACCACCATATGTTTATGTGGGTTACGTGGGATATCGAACTCCCGCTGACGTACACAACCGACAGCCAAGGTATCACTGAACCAGAGCTCTTCATAAGGGCGTTCTGGAGTCAGGGACCGGTTCGCCCAGGTGGCAAGCCTTACCTTGGCTTTTACGATTGGACTCAATTTGGAACCTGGAAAACTGAGGTATCCCTTTAACTCCCGCACATCGATCAAGACAATCTCATCCCAGGGATTTTCAGCTAAGGGACGATCGCCTTCGCAGCCTGCCGGGAGTGGGCGCACGTAGGAGAATCCTGGTGGGGCCGCTGGTATCACCGAGAAGATCGCGAAGGTTAGCAGCAATAGAGCTTTCATTGTTATCTCAATTGGGAAGCAACTGTCAGGAAGGATTGTCTTTATCGGAGCCAGCATAATTCGTCTTCTCTTATTTGTTTGCCAGATAGCTGAATCAAGAACTTGCTTAGTAGGTCAAACCAATTGAGATCAAATCAATTGGGCCCCGGGGCGATACCGCTTGTCTCGGCCATCGAGCTGATTGCAATGTCATGATTGATTAGTTGAAGGATAGTATCTTTCACATGACGTGCCATGAGCACGCGGATCGAAGATGGTGGCTGCCTGAGATCTATTTCATGCTTCTCTCCGTTGTCCCAGTAGAGCGCGCTCGGTTCAAACTTGGTGAAGTGATGCAAGGAGGCAGGTTGTGCATTGCCTGTGACCGGCTCCGGCAGGGGAGTTAGTGTAAAGGGAAGATCATTGTCGTCTCCCGGGAGCTTAACGTCGATCTTTCCGCGATATTGATGCGAGTCACGGGACTTGTATTTGCAAAATACATCGTGTGCCACCAGTTCTGGTTCGAAGTAGGAAACGAATGCTCCAGACTGTGTGCCAGAAATGTCTCCAAGGTAGACTTCTTTCACTTCAGTCGGGGAAAGATGGAGCCAGGCTACACCTGGTAACGGTTCGCTGTTGCACTGGGCGATGGCTTCATGTATCTCCTTTAGCCTGCTCTCAACCAGTGTCTGCTTCTCTTCTTGGAGACGCCAGGCAGCCTGGCGCGATTCCTCAAGAAGCGCTTCGGCCAGTCCTTTGTATCGGGTGTGATCGGGTTTAAGGGTCTGACTGTATGACTGTCTCGATGTATACACAAGCTCTCTGGCTTTGAGCGTCAGCTTATTCAGCCGTCCCAGTTGATCGTCCTTGTTCAAGGTCAGAGCTGCAGTCATGGCTAGTCGTTCAGCGTCATGCCGTAGTTGGGCATATACGCCGATGAGCTCAGAGAAGGCGATCAGAAACACAGATCCAAGCACGGCTAGGAAGGTACACAAGGACATGAACATGGTTATATTGCCTCGATTCCTCAAGGTCGAGGCAGCGTAACTGGTCCTTGGACATTGGAAGGCCGTGCAATTATCAGTCGCGCCTACTCTGTATCGCATGGCTGAGACTCATGTTCTTGCATGGTCGCAGAGAGTGTGGATGAAGAGGGCCGCCTCTTCAGGCTTATGGAATCTTCTACCTCGCGCATGCTTCTTTTGAAGTGCCCAAGCGTTTCACCAATCGCCTTGCCTACATCAGGAAGCTTGCGCGGGCCTAGAAGCAGCAGCCCTGCGGCTAGAATTAAGCACATTTCGCCAGGTCCGGGAAGCATATCTCTGCCCTCCAAATGTGGTGCAACTTTCTGCAGGATAACAATCAGGCGATGCCCGTGTAAATGGACGAAATAGCCCAATTGCAGATCAGGAGATGCAGGTGGTGGCTGGCAGTGGAGTCAGCCTACATTCTTTTGATAAGAGGTCACCCGTCCGGTTGCGTCGTAGGTCCAGATCTCATGGATTGTGAGTTTGCCATCTTCTGCAAACTGCTTGAGCTCCATCTTCTCCACCTGGGCGTCGACATTGTAGCTGTCGATTTCAATAAGCTTTAACTTGCCATTTGGCCAGTAAATCCTGGTTGCTACAGTCTTCTTTCCATTCTTGTCAAAGGAAGTCACAGTCTCCTGGGAGACAGTGCCGTTTTTTCGATAAATCTTCTCACTTGCCTTCTCGATCATGCCGTCATGGTCCCGGTCATCTCCTGCCCATGTTCTAGTCAGCTTTCCGTCTGCTCCATAGGTCTTTTGAGTCCAGCCTATCTGCGCGCCTCCGGGACCATAGCGGGCAACCTGTTCATGAAACGGTTTACCAGGCTCGCGTGGAGATTTCGCAACATCAGCTACTTTTGTACCGGCTTTGTCGATGATGTCATATGTAAGTACATCAGGGGTGCCAGTAGAAGAGATTTCTTGTCTGATGGCCGGTGGCAGGTTGATGAGCGAACCTGCCGGTCGGTTTACTGTTTCTGATCCGGGCAAGCGTAGATAGGCAAGGTAACCAAAAGTTGCAATTGCCCCGACGAGAATTAGACCGGCTGCAGCATAAAATAAGGTTTTAGGACGTTGAGAGCGTTTCTTCGTGTCGATAGAATCGGTTTCAGAGCTCAATTGCTCGAGGGCAGATAGGAGGGCATTTTTCATCTCGGCGGCGCTTTGATAACGATCGGCGCGCTCCTTGGACAATGCTTTGTCTACAATCTCCTCGATATTCGGAGGCAGCAGTCCGGCCGGCAGAACAGGCTTCTGATTGACGTGCTTGTGCATTAGCTCATAGGCGCTCTTGCCCTCAAAGGGTCTTTGTCCGGTGAGCGCCTCATACATTACACAGCCCAGGGTGTAGAGATCGCTGCGCTCATCGGCCGGCTCGCCAGCGCACTGCTCAGGACTCATGTAAGCGAAGGTTCCTGTGGTTTCGCCTGTGGCTGTCAGAGAGGTGTGAAGATTCGAGCCGGTCTCCTTTGAAAGGCCAAAATCGAGAAGCTTGACCAACCAGCCATTGTCCACGTCGCAGAGAAATATGTTGCTTGGTTTGATGTCGCTATGTATCAGTCCGGCAGTATGAGCCGAATTGAGGGCAGCACAGGACTGGATTAGGACCTCAAGGACTCTTCGAACCGGCAGCTTTCCCTGCGCTCGAATCACCTGGTCAAAACTTCTGCCAACAAGGTATTCCATAACTATGTATGGTAATTTGTTCGGCATCACGCCATAATCGTGAATGGTGACGATGTTGGGATGGGAGAGACGGCTGAAGTTGGATGCCTCGCGGCGGAAGCGCTCAACCTTTGCTTCATCGGGCAAAAGGTGGCTGCGAAGAATTTTGATGGCAACAAATCTGTTTAGGGTAAGACAACGTGCCCTGTAGACAACGCTCCAGGCTCCTGAGCCTATCACCTTGAGCAAACAGTAGCGTTGGTCGACGATAAGGCCTGCCAGTTCGTCGGTTGCTGACTCCTCTGCCTGCTGACCTTCTATGGGCTCTACCTGTCTGGCGTTGGGTTTCATCCCGGGCAACCTGAGCACAATCAGGAGCTTGCGCCCCTGTCTCATCTTTCCCTTCCCAACTGCCCCCTAAACCTTGCTTGCTGGGACTATAGCTCAGGCTCTGGGACCTTGGCCAGCTGCCCGGCAAGTTGGGGACTGAGATTACTGTTGAGAGCCATTGTGACTGGAGGAGAGATGAAGTTGCAGCACTACCCTGGTTCCTGTGCCTGCATCTGACTCTACGTAGAGCTGGGCAGGAAAGGTTTCACGTATGAGCTCTGTCCGCTCCCTGATGATGCTGGTGCCATGGCCTCCTTCTTTGGTTGGGACTAGAGGCTCTTGCGTGCCGAATCCGTGACCGTTGTCTGCCACAGTTATCCTGAGGATGCCATTTTCCAGCTCTACAGCAATTGTTGCTTTTGTGGCTGCGGCGTGCTTGGTGACGTTGTTTAACGCCTCCTGCACAATTCGAAATATGTGAAGCTCAACCTGCTCGGGCAGGCGGGGGATCTCAGCGGGGCAGAGGAACTCACTTTCTATACCGGTGCGATCCGACAGACCGTCAAGAAGGTCCTCTAAGGCAGGCTGAAGCCCCCACTCCATCAGGTCCCGGGGTGTAAGCTCCTGGCATATCTGACGAAGCTGGGCGATAATGTCATCCAGTATGTGGACAACCTCGGCATCAGATAGGCGCTTGCCACCGGCAAAGGAAGCCTTGAGCGCCATAGTGGTGCCAATTATGGCGTCATGAAGCTCTCGCGCCATGCGATTTTGTGTGTGCTCTTGTTGCTCAACCAGCTTATGTGCCAGGCTCCGCTTTTCAGATATGAGCGCGCGAATAGAACCGGTCAGGCTTTGCCCATCCGGTGTAATGGTAAGCCTGAGCTCGTCAGGCACAAGCTCAAAGTCGCCCTGAGAGCGCTGGACTAGATCCTTAAATAGGGTCCCGATTAACGTGCGGATCTCTGAGTGATCCACCGGCATGTTATCCATGGTCCATGCAGGCGGTGACCCCACCATCCTCAAACGCATTTTCAGCCTTGAGGCCAGCTCGCTGTTTGGAATCTCTGCAAGCTCTACAGAAGGAATACTGAACAGCTCGATCGTTCCCTCCTTGCCCCTGGCCGAGATGGCCCAGAAGGCTGTCCATAGGGCAAACCGGTAGTAACGCCCGCTTGTGGCTGGCTGATGATTTTGAGGCGAGAAGGGCTGCCATTCCAGGCCTCCGGCAGTGCTTACCTTCATCGGCTCATGGCTGACATGCCGATTATACTCTTCCGACAGGGACTTGAAGATAGCCAGATAGGAGTTCATCTCCACACCAGTCAGCATCCGCAGGCGAGAATCTGTCGAGCGTCTGAGAAAGAGGCGCCAGAGATGTAATATGGGCTGCGCTGCAGTTCGGAGATGCTCTGACCTTAGGCTCATTATCTTGTCAGTCTTCTCGCGAAAGCTCAAGCGCCTTGAAGCCGTTGTCCACAGCCCAGGCTATGAGCTCTTCTCTGGTTTTCAGCTGTAGCTTCTCTAAGAGCAGCTCCACCTGCTTGCGGATAGTCGATGTGGATGTTACGCGCGTTTGAGCCATCTCCTCGTACTTCATTCCGTGAGCCAGCATGGCCAACACATGCTGCTCGGCTTGCGTCAGGCGCACGTTTGACTTGGCTGCAATGAGCGGACCGGAGACTACCGGCTTTTCGCCGGCCATTATGCGGCGAATTACCGCGGCAACTGCGGTGGCATTTTCGGATTTGAGAAGATAGCCGGCCACACCCATTTTAAGAACAAGCTGCACAAAGGTACGCCGTGACTCCCCTGAAAAGACAACGATCTTGACGCCCGCGATGCTACAAAACGCCTCCAGCATCGGTTTTATGCTCAGCTGCCCGGGCAAGTGCAGATCTAAAAGGACTATGTCTGGGCGCAATTGTTGGGCGAGCGTGAGGCCATCATCACTGGTACTGGCACTGCCGACAATGCGCAGGTCCGGCTCGCAGGACAGGCCGCTTGTCAGTCCGTCCAGCACGATGCCGTGATCTTCGACAAGAAGAACGGAGATCTCTTTGTTCATTATCTTTGCGTCTTGGCTCAACACCATTTTCTCTTACCCCCTTTCTCTGGGTCCTAATCCGTGACCTGTCTCTTATACACATCTGACGCTGCCGACGATCT
>CAYPBX010000019.1:11446-12689 GCA_964409075.1 uncultured Candidatus Obscuribacterales bacterium | reverse complement strand
GGCTCCGATTGTCAGGCAGCTTGATTTCAAAGTGTGCGCCTCCCTGGCGATCTGTCATGATCTGACGATTGTTGCGAGGTCCAGAGCATTGCCGCAGCAAGAGCAGCCAGCCCGATCCAATAGTTCATAGCTATTGCTGTATACCAGGGAGCGATAAGCTGACGAACCAGGCTTATCTGCCATAGGCCTGCTAGCCCCTGTGCCATGAATAAAACAGAAGCGATGATGGAACCATATCTTTGCGTACGCAAAACCGGCAGCGCCAGAAAGATGCCGACAACTCCCAGGATCAGTCCGAGCCAGCCAGCCTGCTCTGCCATAGGCAGACGCTCGGTATTAAAAGCGATACCATTGGCAAAGGGCCAGCCCAGACTGTTGAGGATGAATTGGGGGCGGAAGGCTCCTTGAAAATGGAAATACGGATCATTTGGTGCAATGGCCCTGGATCCAGGCAGGAGAAAGGTGCTCGCATAAGGGTAAAGACAGATAACTAAACCGGCCAGCCAGGCCAGGTAATGCTGCGGCTTCCTGTAGCCAAGGAGAATCATCCCCAGGAGAATGACCGGCCAGGAGGTCAATCCGCTTGCCCAGGAATAGGAGGCCAAGACTCCGCCGGCAACAGCAAGGACTACCACAAGATTCCGGTTTGACACTGAGCTCAATGCCCACAGACTGAGCGTAATGCCCAGAAAACAAAATCCGATCGGTACTGTGGCATCCGGGTAGGAATATACGGATGTTTGCGAGTAAGAGAAGATGAGAAAAGAAAGCAGAGGGGCAAGCGCCCACTTCTGCCAACCGATTCTCTGGTGCGTCAGGGCCTGCTGAGCCAAGATGAGCCTGAGTGTTGCCAGGCAGATTCCCAGATAGAGCTCGCCATAGAGGCTGGCAGCAAACAATTGCGCGGTGGCCAGATGCACCAGGCAAGGAATTACTGCGGTATGTCCGCTGTAAAGCGTGTCAGACAGAAACCCCGACCAGTCATAGCTGCCGTCCAGAATCGATCCTATGAGCCCTGCATATGCCAGATAGTCGTTGGAGACAACATCTACACCGCAAATCCAGAGAAGGCAGGCCATGCCGATAATCGGCATGGCGGCAACAGTGCAAGACACTATGGCGACAAGCCGCTGCCCTGGTTTCGAGACGCACGGCGTCTCCGCCCTCTTTTCTCCAGCTCCTGGTCTCTCTCTTACGGTTTCAGCCATGAGGCGACGCTCAACGTTCTGCACGTAAAGATATC
>CAYPBX010000019.1:6018-11436 GCA_964409075.1 uncultured Candidatus Obscuribacterales bacterium | reverse complement strand
ACCCATGGTCGGTTCATTCGGGCCTGGCCATGATTGATCGCTCTCGCCCCAGACAGCGTCCAATAGCGACAGCAGGCTAGTCAAGAGGTGCGGCTTGCCAGATTAGAGCCTAGGCTCAATGCTGTTCGGTTAGGGAGAATTCATGAGCAACTAGATATGCAGTCGCCAGAAGAGTTGATAGCTCGGGGGCTATTTTCAAGGGGCGGTTTTCTGCTTTAAGTGTGGTGTCAGTTCTTATTACCTACACACCACTAGAAAGAGCATCCATGGCACGCACAAGAGCGGTCTCCTCCTGACAGACGATGTCGCCCGCCACATACACACCTATGCAAGGACTTCTAATCCCTTCTCATCGATGAGATTCAAGAGCTTTAGACTGGGTCCCCATCCGCCTGCCCCCTGAAGTGCTCACACAGAGGCTGGGCGGCCGAGCAGCACGCGTACAGCTGGTTGGCGCTGCGCTAGTTGCTGATCCGCTTGGCGATGAAAAGATAGTACAAAGGCACGGAGAACGGCTCCTCGTTGTGTGCCCGGACAAGGTAACGGCTCGTAGCCTCTGCGGCTTCTGCGTTGACCTGGCTGAGGGTGAATTGCGCAACCCACATTGCCAGGCTGGTGCTAGGGATGAGCTGGCAGGAGAAACCGAGTTTACTGAATGACTCCTCAATCCAGCTCCTTTCAGGCAGCCCCAGCTCTACATGCTCCTTTATGAAAGGATGCCCGGTCAAGGAGGCGACCAGCTTCTGCGCTGGCATGGTGGCAGGGTTGGGGATGTTGATCAAACAGAGGCTCTCGCTGACCCGGGTAAGCTCGCTGAGAAAGCGAAACCGGTCGGCAGGCGGCACATGCTCCAGCGCATCGATTGAAACCACAAACTCATAGGATCGATCCGCACAGGGAATGTTCAATCCAGAGCCTCCGGTTGTTGCCGGATCGATTAACTCGACATCGTACCCAGGGAGAAAGAGTGCCAGTGCTCCATCAAGGCCGCCTACATCCAGTACGCTCAGGCGATCGTTACGCTCACCGGCCAGACGGCGCAGATGATCGGCGGCGGTCTTAAGGCGCATAAAACGATCCCAGGGCAGCTGGAATCTCGCCTCCGCTTCGGTGGCTACAACCATAAAAATGCCCTCTTTGTCCGTGTCAACCAGGCTGAGTGCGGAATCGAGCTGGGAGTTGGTGGAAGGCATGAGGATAACAGTTGGGTGGTGTAGCTTAGCCAGACAACGGGACTTAGATTTTGACCGGCGTATCCAGACGCGCAAATACCGGTCCTTCATTGCGGATGGCCTGCTGGGCTGGAATAGCCTCCGTCAGGAAGTTGGCTGCCCGGCATGACTCCTTTATCGGTGTGTCGTATCCCAGCTGTCGCCAGATGCCGTCGCCGAGCCTGGGCGTAAAGGGATAAAGTAGAAGGGCTGTCTGACGCAAATGCTCAAGGGCAACGTAAAGAACTGCGCGACCCTCATCGATTTTGCCATCCTTGAAGAGAGTCCACGGCTTCCTGTCGTTCAACAGCCGGTTGGTATCATCAACCAGGCCAAATATTGAGCCGATTGCTCTAGCAAACTCCAATTCACTAATATGCTCATCTACCTCCGCGACCACAGCAGCCGCTCTGCCGGCTTCCGAATCCTTACCATTCATCTCTGGAACCCGGCCGTTTGAATAACGCTCAGTAAGCGTGAGCGTTCGATTGAGAAGATTGCCTAGGTTGTTGGCCAGATCGGCATTCACCCGATAAATTAAATCTGCTCTCGAGAAATCGCCATCCTGATCGAAAGGAGTCGCCGCGAAAAGAAAGAAGCGCACTGCATCTGCCCCATAAGTGTCTGACAGCACATTTGGATCGATGACGTTGCCTATGCTCTTGCTTATCTTTTGCCCTTCCACGGTGATGAACCCGTGCCCGAACACCTGTTTCGGTAAGCTCAGTCCCGCCGACATAAGCATTGCCGGCCAGTAGATGGCATGAAACTTGATGATGTCCTTGCCGATGAGATGAAGATCCGCCGGCCAGTATCGCAGGCAATGCTCTGCATCTGTTAGATAGCCTACGCCGGTGAGATAGTTGGTGAGAGCATCGATCCAGACGTAAATTACCTGCTCCGCCTCATCCGGCACTGGCACACCCCAGGTAAGCGAGCTGCGCGCACGTGAGACCGAGAAATCTCCCAGTTCCGGATCATCGAGCTGATTGAGAACCTCCCTCAACCGTCCGAGCGGCCTCACAGCCGTCTGGTTTTCAGTCAGCCATTTCCTGAGTCTGTCCTTATAGCGGGTCAGGCGGAAGAAGTAGTTCTCCTCCGTCAGCTGTCTGGGGGGCTTTTTGTGATTGGGGCAGTTTTGCTGCGTATCCAGATCCCGCTCCCGGAGATAGTCCTCGCAGCCCTCGCAGTACAGCCCTGAGTAGCTGCCTTTGTATACATCTCCAGCTGCCTTCATACGTGCAAACAGCTCCTGAACCACACGCGCATGCCTTGCTTCTGTCGTGCGTATGAAATAATTCGGCTCGATTTCGAGCTTTTCCCAGGCGCGTTGAAACTGGGCGGACATCTTATTGCAAAAATCCTGGGGGCTCATGCCAGCATCTTTGGCGGCCTTCTCCACCTTGGAGCCATGCTCGTCGACACCTGTGAGGAAGAAGACATCCTTACCGCGCAGAGAATGGTGTCGCGCCAGGATGTCGGCAGCAATCTTTTCGTAGGCATGCCCTATGTGCGGCGAAGCGTTTACATAATCTATGGCTGTTGTGACATAGAACTTGTTCATACTGTAATTGCCTCCTCGCTGGCTACGCCAGCTCGTCCGCTCTCCACTCGCTCCGCTTCGCAGCCCGGTAACGGGCTGCTCCTCTCCGCTGCATTAGCTACATAGCCATTAACTCTTCGGCGCCTGAGCCGACTCGTGGCTGCCGTTACGCTCGGCTCCGTGGATTTGTTTGTAGCCGCTGCGTCGGCTCGCTGGGTGCGCCTCGCTCCCCGGGGCATGGTGTCAGGAGATGCGCTGTCCAGCACGCTCAAAGAAGGTAATCTTATAATCGGCCCGCTGCCGGCTCAAATTGTATCAGGGACTGCTTTGGACCTTAAGGCAGCTGTCAACTACCCGGGCAGACGGAATACAATAGATGAGGCGGGCAGATGAGATATGCATGGAACCAGGGTGAGGCACCCATGACAAGCAGGAAGAAGGGCAAAGAAAGGCTGGAAGAGCTCAATCCACTCAAAGCCAAGATCATCCTACTGGGTGTCGCAGGCGGCATTGCTGCCTACAAGTCCTGCGATATCGCCTCACGGCTGCGCCAGTCCGGCGCCGATGTACATGCGGTTCTCACACCCAATGCGCGCCAGTTCGTGACTCCCTTGAGCCTGAAGACCATGACGCGCAATCCTGTTTACTGGCAGCAGTTCGATCCGGTCGGGGAGTGGCGACCCGAGCATATCGATCTTGCTCGCAAGGCAGCACTTGTTCTCATCGCTCCGGCTACGGCAGATGTGATTGCCAGGCTCGCGCACGGCATCTGCGACGACCTGCTCACCACTTTAGTCCTGGCGACCCGGGCCGAGGTCATGATCGCTCCTGCCATGAATCCTGTCATGTACGAGCATCCTGCCACGCGAGAGAATCTGAGCATTCTTGAGAACCGCCACGGCTACGAGATCATCTTGCCAGAGTTAGGCGAGATGGCCTGCGGCGAGTGGGGCACCGGAAGAATGGCGTCGCTTGAGACGATCATGGCCACCGTCGGAGTTCGCCTCCACGCACATCGCACCCTTGCCGGGTACAAGGTGCTTGTTACCGCAGGTGGTACGCGCGAGCCAATTGATCCGGTACGTTTCATCGGCAACCGTTCTTCCGGCAAGATGGGTATTGCCATGGCTGATGCAGTTCATGCGCGTGGGGCTGAGGTGGTTCTCGTCTCCACAGTCGAGGTCGACAGGTCTTATCCGGTTACTGCAGTCGAGACCGCTCTTGAGATGCAGGAAGCCGTGGAGGCCGAGTTTGACAACTGCGATGCGCTGGTGATGACGGCAGCTGTTGCAGACTTTCGCCCTATGGCCGTCTCCAGGCGCAAGATCAAAAAGAACGAGTCGGAAGATTTCATGCTCGAACTGACCAAAAATCCGGATATTCTCGACCTCCTGGGCAGGGTCAAGCGGAAAGGACAGATTATCATTGGCTTCGCTGCAGAATCGGAGGCACTATTCAGTAATACCGCTGATAAGCTCAAGCGCAAGAACCTGGATATCATAGTCGGAAACGATATCTCCGTACCCGACATCGGTTTTGGATCGGATGAAAATGCTGTAGTAATTATGAACGCCGATGGTCAAAGGGAGAGTCTGCCTCGCATGCCCAAGCGTGCTATAGCCGAGCACTTGTGCAATATTCTTGCGCAGCGCCTGACCGCAATGCAAGCACCGACAGGCGCCGGCTCAAGGTAACGGAAAACCACGCCTGTATCCGTCATTCAGGCGTCGCGATCCTAAAGCACCACTTCCAATACCAGCTGCGGGATCTCTTTGTAGCTATTTCCTTTCTTGTATTGTTGGTTGCCGTTTGCTAGCCTTTGCGATAGGGCTTCCCTTCATACGTTGTACTCGTCCTGGGTAATCTGGTGCTTCGATCCACTTAATCATTGAGGTGTTGAAAACCGGTGTGCCTTCCCGGGCTCCGTCACCGTCGTGGGTTACCTGTTTAACTGGCTATCTGCTGCCGGTAGTCGGCCAGACCTGCGGCCGCGGCGGTTGGGTGATGTTATACTCCTTGTTAATAACCGCAGATGATAGGTAGTAATCAAGAAGAGGATTTAAAATAGTTTCATGGCAAACAGCTCTATAGTCGATGACAGAACCACTAGAGCCGGGAATGGGTTGGCTTCTTGGATCCTTGGCCTAATCGTTGGTGCCCTCGGCGGCGCGACGCTTGCCCTTTTGACTGCACCGCGCTCCGGGGAGGAGGTTCGCGGAGCGCTGAAGGAAACCGCGCGCTCCATTCCCGAGCGCCTGAACGAGCTTGTGGATGACTCCCTTGACCTATACGCCTCCAGTCTCAACTACCTGCAGCTGGTTGTCGAGGAGCAGGCGTTGCGCCTGCGGCGCGCTGTAGCTGCCGGCAAGCTTGCGGCTGCCAAGAAGAGAGAGGAGCTTGAGCTCGGCTCCCAGGCGACCCCCTACCAGCAATAGGCACAGGTGCGCGTTGAGCCCTTCTCTCATAGACGGTCTCGTCTGCGGTGGTTTCATCCTTCTTGGTGTCGGAGTCCTCTTATTGTCTAGTTTTTCAGTTGTGCTGGTTGTGCAGGCTAACAGGACATTGAAGGCTTACGAAGATTTAGCGACAACTGTAAAGGCAGAGCTGAATCCTACGCTGGCTGAGGTGCGTGAGCTTCTCCATGGCGTCAATCCACTTTTGAGC
>CAYPBX010000019.1:0-6008 GCA_964409075.1 uncultured Candidatus Obscuribacterales bacterium | reverse complement strand
TTGAGCATCACGACAAAGAGCGTCTCTGAGGTGGGCACGACAGTGGAGGGAGTAGCCGGGAATATAAGCAAAGCTGCTAATACCGCAGGCAAGCACACCAATGTCTTCGGTGCAGGGTTGTTTGCCGGTATCAAGGCATATCTGGCAGGAAAGAGTGACGACGTTCATGGTGCCGGTCAATCTGAGGTTGCCGACGAGGTGGCAGCTTCGTGAGTCCGGGCAAAGGAGAGGAGAATGTCTGGTGGTAGATTTCTGGAAGGGTTTCTGGTTGGAGGGGTGATCGGCTACCTGGCCGGACTCTTCTCTGCGCCCCGCTCCGGTTCGGAGCTGAGGCGAGAGATTGCTGCCGGATCTGACGAGCTGTACCGATCGGCAAGCGAGTCGATGAGTAGCTTCAAGGGACAGGCGGGCAAGACCATTGATGACTGCAAGTCGAAAGGCCAGGCGATGCTCCAGAAGGCCTCGGCCGGCATCGAGGAGCAAAGGGACAAGCTTGCCAGTCAATTAGAGAAGCTTACCGGACAAGGTGCTGAGGCACTGGTTGACGACAATAAGGAGCCACCGGCCAGCTGAGAAACGCACCAGACAACGATCGGTATTGCCTGTGGTGCGATCAGCATTTATATTGGCGCATACATGCTGCGACACCGTTTCAGGCTGAATCAGGCAATCGCCAAATCCGGAATCTGCTCCCGCCGGCAAGCCGATCTGCTCATCGCTGCTGGTCGTGTTTGCTTAAATGGTGTGGTGGTTGTCGATTTCAACGCGACAGTCGATCCTGGCAAGGACTCGGTAATGGTCGACGGCAGGCGGGTCGAGATCAAGAGCTTCACTTATATAGCTCTCCACAAGCCAAAAGGGGTTGTGACGACAACAGCAGACGAGAAGGGCAGGAGGACTGTCATCGACCTTCTGCCGCGACATTTGACGCATTTGCGCCCGGTAGGGCGGCTGGACATGTACTCAGAAGGGCTCCTCCTGCTAACCAATGACGGCAGGCTGACTCAGCGGGTTACCCATCCGTCGCACCACCTTCCCAAGCACTACAAAGTGGAGGTGAGAGGATTTGTGAAGCCAAAGGACCTGAGGACCCTGGCCAGCGGCATGGTGCTTGATGATGGGCCGACAGCCAGAGCACAGGTTCATCCTCTAAGGTCAGGCGTCGCCTCCTCAAGCTTCGAGATAGTGCTGACCGAGGGCAGATCAAGACAGATACGGCGGATGTGCGCCCTTCTGGGATACCGGGTAATCCGCTTGGTGCGCGTTGCCATCGGTGGGTTACAATTGGGTCAGATGCAGCCGGGCTCCTGGCGTCCTCTCACTGCCGCCGAGGTGAAGGAGTTCGTAGCCGGTGACTATTGAATTGAGTTATGTTGCTTGCAGAGATTGGACAGAAATTAAAGACAGCACGAGAAGCTAAAGGCTTCACGCTGTCCCATATCTATGAACGCACCAAGATTCCGCCCGGGCACTTGGAGGCGATTGAATCAGGAAGAGATGAGGATTTGCCAGAATCTGTTTATGTGGCTGGCTTCATCCGCCTTTATGGCGAGCAGGTGGGGCTTGATGGGCAGGAACTGTCAGATTCCTACCGACAGGACGCCAAGGCAAGTGAGCCCGGTGGACAGTTATGGTTCCCACAAGCTCAACCTGCTTACAGCAAGCCGGAATATCTTGCAAAAAGCAGACTAAATCAGGAGCCACCAACCTTCAAGACAATTTACTTCAACGCCATCTGTATCGTGGCTGTAGTTGCCATCATCTCGTTTCTCACCTGGACTCAGGTTAACAATCAAGCCGGCCAGCAGGATCCGGCCCTCATCAAGCTGAGGGAAGCAGCACTCAAGGCAGGTGATGGCGATAAGCAGCCAGGTGGGATGAATGGAGGCGGTAAAGCTGCCCCGGACACGGAAGGACAGGATGCTCGTGTTGCTCTCACGGCCAGTCAACATGTCTGGGTGGATGTGCAGTCAGTGAAATCCGGCAACAGTCTCTTTACAGGCTTTATGGAGCAGGGTGACAGGCGTGACTTTCAGGACAGTGAAGGGCTTAAGGTAAGGGCCGGCAACGGCGGTAGTCTCACTGTTGACTTCCGCGGTAAGATTAAGAGCCTGGGTAAGCCTGGCGTTGCTGCCGAGCAGTCTTTTCTGTCCAGCTCAGCAACTCCAGGCGAATCGGAGGCTCCGGCGGAGGCAGCTGGCGCCCGTACGAGCGTTTCTGCTTCGCCGCGCACCGACAAGCCCGGACCGATGGCTGACAGAAGCAAGCTTGCCAGGCAGAGGGACTACCGGACACTTGAGGATGTTCACTCCCGCCAGTACATACCCGGGGAGGCTCTGGGAACGCAGAAGCGCGCAATCGATGTTCCCTACCGCTTCAGCGAAGGTCGCCTCGATGTCGACTAAAACAGTGTGAGGTTGGCTACGAGAAATCTGAAGATTGGAGTAGTGTCCTTGGGATGCCCGAAAAACATCGCCGATGCCGAGGCGATGCTCGGTAGGCTCGACCAGGCCGGCTATCAGATAACTTTCGATAATGCAGAAGCTGACATCTGCCTGGTGAACACCTGCTCTTTTATAGAAGAGGCCAGGCGTGAGTCTGTGCGCGCACTGGTTGACCTTGCTCAAGAGGGTAAGGAGATAGTTATCACCGGTTGCCTGGCGCAACACTTCAAGGAGGAGCTTCTACCTGAGTTACCGGAAGCCAGAGCGGTTGTAGGCACTGGTGATACCGCAAAGATTGTCGACATAGTGCGCCAGCTGGCTTCCGACTCCGCTCTCAGATTGGTTATGGTCAGTGATGTTCCCAACGATCGCAGCCAGCTTGTTGCACCGCGCCTGCGCACCTGCCCTGGAGCCTATGCTTATCTCAAGATTGCCGAAGGATGCGATCACAATTGCAGCTTCTGCATCATTCCGCTTTTGCGTGGACGCTTTCGCTCGCGCCCGATCGAGTCGCTGGTCGAGGAAGCCCGGCAGCTCGTGGCGCAGGGAGTTAAGGAGCTCATCCTTGTCTCGCAAGATTCAACATATTACGGGCTAGACCTTTACGGACACATGGCTCTAGGCGAGCTGCTTCAGGCTCTGCACGCAATCGATGAGCTAGCCTGGATCCGCATCATGTACTTTTATCCAACCGAGGCTACCGATAGCCTTTTGGCAGAAATGGCCGCTCTGCCTAAAGTAGTCAAATATGTCGATATCCCGCTCCAGCACAGCCATCCAGAGATGCTCTCTGCCATGGCCAGGCCCCACAAACCGGGGGATGTAGTCGACCGGGTACGCGCGCTCATTCCAGATGTCGCAGTGAGGTCAACCTTTATTGTCGGTTTTCCCGGAGAGACAGAAAGCCATGTGGAGCATCTGGCTGGCTTTATTGCTGCCAAGCGCTTCGACCGCCTGGGAGTTTTTACTTATTCGCGCCAGATGGAGGTTCCCAGCGGGCATATGCCAGCTCAGGTGCCGGAGCGTGTCAAGCGCCAGCGGCTAAGGAGAATCATGGAGATTCAACATCGTATCTCGCAAGAGAGAAACGAAAGCCTTGTCGGCAGGCAGCTGACTGTTCTAGTCGAGGGCTTTGACACAGACAGACAGATGTATTTTGGCCGCACCCAGTGGGATGCTCCCGATATAGACAATCAGGTCTACTTTGCCAGCGGCGGGCATACCCTCATCGGCGATTTTGTCGAGGTCACAATTGAAAGAGCCCGTCCCTACGATCTGGAGGGCTCCTTGATTGTAGAAGAGCTGCCAGCGGAGATCCTGGAGCTGGTCTAGCAGGTGGACCATCGACGAGCTGCCGACCAGTGACATCCGTCTGCAGCAATTTAACCGTTAACGGTTTAGTTTTAAATTGCTATGGGGCACAGTTGCTGCAAGCGCCTGTCCTGCGATTTAACCCGGCGCCTGGAATATCTGCAAAGCCAGGTGATGCACCGTGCCTAGGTGCTAGCCTAAAGGATTTAGCACTGCCGAGCTATTGACAGGATCCGCACTAAATGTAAAGCTAGTTAAAGTTCCCTCTCTTGACATCATCTTGGCGTGGCCAACTATTTCATTTTGTTGGCTGGAGAGGCGGGTGGGGCAGTGGGCGCCCCTGGGGCAAGGCAGCGCTCGGTGGTTGGTATGCGCGAGAGTATTCATCTTCTTTTGGACCTCGGTGAAGAAGCCCGCTGGGCGGAGATCGAGGAAAAATTCAGTCGAGTTATTGATTTCCTAAAATCACAGGAGGCGACCGGCAACCGAAAGGCGCGCCAGGCGCGGGCAGACCTTGTCAGAGGCTTCAAATGCATGAGCTCATACATGGCGCCAGATAATTCCTCCAGCCAAAAGGTTGCAGAGAAAGACGGACGTGTCGAAGAGGCTGCGTTCTGTCGCCCGAAATTGGGACAGATACTCATGGCTGCAGGTCTTTTGACCATGACGGAGCTGGACTCGGTCCTGGAGATACAAAAGAACACTGCAACCGATCATATCCCCATTGGTGAGCTTCTGGTTGCGCTCGGCTACCTGACCGTTGAGCAGAAGGATTACTACCTGAGGCAACAGGACTTTATACGTCTGCCGTCTGATCATCCGGATCGCTGGGGCAGGAGGCTGGTGGCTCTCGGGCTTGTCAACGAAGATCAGCTCAAGGTGGCGCTTATCGATCAAAAGACAACCGGCTGCACGCTCCGCGAGGCGCTTATCAACCGCGGCTGGCTGACCAGCACTCAGCTGGATCGGATATTCTAATTTAATCGTTCCGCCCTCAGCTTCGCCAGCGCTCCGCTCTTGCACGCTCGGCGCAACACTCGGGTAACCTGGCGCTGCGCCTCGCTCCCTGGGTATGGTACTGGAGGTTTAGGCGGCGGCGTGGTGTCAAGATCAGCCGCGGGTGAGAGCAAGCGCCTGCCGCGAGAGGTCGGCTGCAATTTTAAAGAGGTTCTCTGCCATCGTCAGGTGGTCATAGTCGAAGTTCTGGCAGAAACGGCGCATCTCTTCCATGCCATCGGCCGCCTGTGCAATGGAATACCTCATCATCTGCACAGCTGCATCAAGTGAACGCGGATGCGCGTTTGTGCTCAGCATACCTGCACCCTGCCGGAGCGTATGCTCCACCCTGTCCACATAAGCTTCAAACTCACAGATCAGTTCGCTGTCGAAGATATCCAGTGATAGCTGCCTGAGCTCCTTGGGGTATCGGCTCAGTACCCGCGAAATAGAGCTGCGCGCCGGATGAAAGACCTTGTTCATATAGCGCTGCCGCTGCCCGTCCTCATCGGTCATCTTCATGCTGTACGAGAGAGTCCTGATGCTGCGGGAGATACCGATGAGCGCATCGTAAGCCGCTCGCTTCTCTCTGCTCATGAGCGTCTCGTATGCCTCGTTGAGCCGCATCATCGCCTCTGTGGCCTTATTGTTCTCCTGCCTAGTGGCCCCCGGCGGACGTGCATCCGGATGCGAGGTCTTTACCAGCCGGCGATAAGCTCTCTTGATCTCATCGCTGCCGACAGACGGCTTGACGCCTAACAGGTCATAGTGTGTCCTTTTGCTTTTCATGTTGTCACAGTACTATTTCAACACAGCTGCCAGAATAAGTGATGCTTGCAGCGCGGCTGGCGACTCTTACTAATGGAATTCCTGGTAAAGGTAATTGGAGAAGAGCAAGCATGGTAGAATACGCCAGATTCGTTCTTTTTGCCGCACCCCAGCCTGCCACAACAGCTGCCAGGTTTATAGACAGATGAACCAGATACTCAACCAAATCGAACAGCCGCTTTTAAAGCAGAATCTGCCCGAAATCAAGATCGGGGATACGGTCAAAGTATTCGTAAAGATTACAGAAGGCGGCAAAGACCGCACGCAGGGCTACGAAGGGGTTATCATCAAACGCCAGGGCCGCGGTGTAAATGAGACAATCACCGTCAGAAGAGTATTTCAGGGCATCGGCATAGAGCGAGTATTCCTCCTTCACTCACCACGCCTGGAGAAGATTACTCTTCAGCGGCATGGCAAGGTGCGCCGCGC
>CAYPBX010000018.1:9667-13280 GCA_964409075.1 uncultured Candidatus Obscuribacterales bacterium | reverse complement strand
ACTCAAGCGTAAGTAGTTACCCTTGCAAAACAAGGGGAGTATACATTCACTCCCGGGTGTCTGCGTTGCCAGGGAGCGGTTGTGTGGTACTGAGCGGCTTTCCACGCATTTTCCTCCGAGGCACCACACAACCGCTCCGAGCACCTCCGGCCATAACACTAATGTCCGCCAGTAACCATTTACTAGGGGGAACTCAACAAGGACCTGATATCGATGTAATGATGTCAAGTTGGTCACCGGTGACCCGGATTTCTGCCAAATGTGGGTCATCAGTGGCCCCAAACAGTGGATTTTCACCAAAATTGGGTCATCTATGACCCCAGTATCCTCAGCGCTATAGTTGCGGAGCGGAGAGTTGCAAAGGCGGAGGAGGCGACGAAGGAGCCGACGGAGCCGGCTAATTTAAAGAAACGCGGGGGTTGTCGGCTGCTCGATTCTCGTGCAGGGAAAGCGGGCCTGCGAGGTGAACGGTATGGGATCATCGGCTACAAAGGGAACCTGCACCGGCAAGGTAATCGTAACTGATGAGCGCACCTCCACACTGCCTGGCCAGGGTCCACCCGTGACTGCATCCGGTTCCTCTGTGCCACCTGCCTGGTTAGGTATGTAATCGACCACGATGTTGGATTCCTCCGGCGGGGTTATGAAGCCGCCTACCTTGTAGGATCGTGTCAGCACGGCAACCGCCCGCTGCCTGATGTCGGGTTGGCGGCCCCTGTAGGCGCGCGGCGTTCCGTTGGCGGCTGCACGGGCTGCATCGCGCACGGCAGCGTCATTGGCGTTGACACAAATAAACAGAACTGCCAGGTCGAAAAGCCCCAGCAGAAGAGGCACCAGCCAGATTAGATTGGCAGCCAGCTCGGTCAGGCTCTGCCCACCAGCTTTTCTTCTTCTGTACAGGTTAAATTGCATCATTCAAATTGAATACAATAAATGACAATTTCTAATGCGCTTCAGGTAGCGATGGTCCCGGACAAGGACTATATTCCACACATTAAGCGTATCCAATCAGAAACTGTACCAGGTGGTCGGTGCATAGATGTTACAGAGGATCTCAACGATGCGGGCAGAATCTTTAGGAGCAGTACCCATTGGTTGACAGCCTCGCTGCTCCAACGGACCGGCTAACGCTGCCTTATCCTGCTTTCAGGACAGATAATCGCAAGAGGTGATGCCGTGCATCGACCGGCGGCGCATGACGCCCGCGCTCCAATGTCAGGGATCGAGTCACCAGGTGGAATCAATCTATCTGCGAGCTTCTCGCAATGTGGCTGCCAGTGGGCGTTTGCGCTGTCGGATCCTGAGGTCCGGACCGGAGGGAAGCCGCCTTTGCAAGTGCTATATTGACACTGGGTAGGCCGCGGGGAAAGTCATGAAGAAGTTATTGAGCGCGCCGGTTCTCTTTTTGGTAGCGATAGTATTTGCTGCTTTCTTTCTTATCAGTCAATTTTACGTGTACGCTCCCGATGTAGGACAGCCAGGCGGTCCGATTGCCGGGCTCACACCGTCGCAGTTGAGAAAGTTCTACGAGACGAAAAAAATCTTTTTGAAGGAGTTTACGCCCGAGGAGGGGCTGGGCCCCCTGTTTAACGGCAAGAGCTGCTTCGAGTGCCACGGCCAGCCCGGGCTTGCCGGTGGCGAAGGGCGGGATGTGGTCTCGACGGGAGTGATTAGAGTTGCTACCTGGAGCACGGCCAGCCCATTGAAAGACAAGCCGCTCAAGGAGGTCATAGACAAGATTGGTTTAAACGACATCGATTTGCTGGCCTATGGAGGCGGTCCAGCCATCCAGCGCAAGTCGATAACCTCCGAGTTTGCCGACAAATATCCGCGTGGTTGCCAGCAGGAGATTGAGCGCATCCCGCCGGAGGCTACCTTCACATCCATGCGGCATGCAGGGCCTCTATTTGGCTTTGGGCTGATTGAGGCGATCCCGGACCCGGCGATTATGGAGAATGTCTTCGAGCAGCTGCGGGAGAGTCCTGAGATGGCCGGCCGGGCCATGGCGCAGTTTAACCGTCTGACAGAGCAGGTGCGCGTTGGGCGCTTCGGTTGGAAATGCCAGCAGCCCAATCTCATTAATTTCACCATCGAAGCGCTCAATGCCGAGATGGGCATCACGACCGATGCAGACGCGCACGAAAACTCTGAGAAAGGGCCGGCTCTAACCCCGCCCTGTCTGGTCAAGTACCTGCCGCCGGTGCCGAATGACTCCGGCAAGATTACTGCAGAGCTGTCCTACTTCCAGGCTCTTCTGGCACCGCCGCCCCGGGGTGAGATTAACGAGCAGGTTCTAAGAGGGGAGAAGCTCTTCGAGAAGCTCAAATGTGCTGTCTGTCATAAGCCGCAAATGTGGACCGCTCCCCAGGTATTTGTAATCGACCCGGACAGTCCGGCGCCTAAATTCAACTATCTGGAGATTGAGGCGCTGGAGAACAAGCCGGTGAGAGCCTATTCGGACTTCCTGGTCCACAACATGGGCCCGGAGCTTGCTGATGGCGTGCCGCAGTCGGGAGCCGTAAGCGGTCAGTGGCGTACCACCCCTCTCTGGGGGCTCAGGCACAAGGAGTTTTACTTGCACGACGGGCGCACTAAGGATCTCAGCGAGGCGGTTTTGGCTCATGGCGGACAGGCTGCTGCTCCGGCAGAGGAGTTTAAAAAGCTGCCCGCATCTGAGAAGGCAGATCTGCTTGCCTTTTTGAGGTCGCTTTGACAGCCAGCGCGGCAATCTGGTTGAGAAAGGCTCTGGGTATAAGCATTGCGGTTGCAACAAGCCTGGCGGCAGGAGTGCTCATCGGCTTCGGCAGCCTGGGCACCTATGCCTGGCATATCGTCGAGCCTGGTTGCCGTTGTCCTGCAGACAGGCTGTATCTTGCGCGCAACCTGTTTAATGAGCAGTGGCCCTGGGCGGCAGGTCTCTCGCTCCTGGCGGCCATTATGGTTCTGCTGCTTATAATCAGGGGGGCTAGATACGGGTCCCCCTGGCGCCTGCCTGTAAGCCTCTCGCTTGCCTCTGCCGCCTGCCTGCTGGTGGTTCTCAAATACCTGAATCTTCCCACTGGTGATTATATGCACGTGCCTTTCGGGCGGATGGTCCCCTGGCAAGTGGAGGAGCCGGTCGTGGCTGTAGCTGACGTCATACAGAGCTGGTCCTTTGTAGCTGCACTGGCTGTCTGGCCGTTTTTCTATCTGGCGGTCAAGCTCGTATTCCGGCTGAAGGGCCTGCAGAGATAAGGAAGAAGAAGACAATTCCTGACACCATGCTCAGGGAGCGAGGTGGAGAGTTCCGGCCCAGGAACTCGGAGCCGAGCGTGAAAAGCGCGGACCGGCGGCGTAGCCGGGCTGGGAGCGCTTACAAAGTAATGAGCCAGCGCAAGCTGGCTCACTGGTTTTGACCTTACTGTCAGCCGAACCGGCCCTAATGGCCCCTGGGTGGCGGTGGCGGGCAGGAAGCTGCCGTGGCGACCTGCGTCACTCCATCTGCCAGCGTCTGGATCTGCGGATTGCAGCAGAAAGGTATGGGCGGGTTGGCCAGATCGCAGCGTGGCTGCGGGAAGTTGACCTGCCAGCGGGCGACCAGCGCCGATCCTGCGGCGGCCGCGACGTAGCCCAC